>DATNEW010000040.1 GCA_035606695.1 Gemmatimonadaceae bacterium | reverse complement strand
GGGGGGGGGGGGGGGGGGGGGGCCAGTTCGCGGTGGGGCGCGCGTAGTCGTTTGTTTGCGATACTTGTATGCCCAACGGATTTCATGAGAGAGTCCTCATCGAACTCCGCGTTGCGCATTTCGGCCGAGGCTCCTATCGTCGAGCCGCTCGAGCCGGCCGATGACGGTCTCGCGAGCGTTACGTTGGCCACCGGGCTGCGCCATGATCATCAAGAAGAGTGACGTCGTCGTCGCATGTGACACAACGCTGAAGAAGTTCGCGACGTCCCCCGATCCAGCGGTCGCCGACGTGCAGAAGAGCTCGAAGGTGGCGATCATTCCGCAAAACGCGATCGACACCGCCGTCTACACGGTCACGTTCTCGGTGCCGTTCCTGATGCTCGTCGCTGATCCCGAGCCGTTCACGCGTACCCTCTCCAACATTCTGTCGACGATCCTCGGCTCCAGTCTCTCCGTCTCGGCGTTGATCAATCAGATCGGCAAGATCGAGACGGACCTCGAGGAGATCGCGAAGCATCTGAAGACCAAGTCCGATACGGGGAACCTGGCGTTCTTCATCCCGATCACAACGAAGAACGCCTGCAACTACACGGTGTCGGCGCGATTCGTCGGCAAGGTTCTGATCGACGACGACAGCACGGAGGACAAAGCCGGCGTGAATGCCTATGCCCAGTGGGACGGCGCGCCGGCGCCGACAGCGAAGCCGATCGAGTTCCCGGGCGAATGCAACACCGATCTCTCGACGATCAGCGCCGCTGCCGGCGGTAAAGGAACGGGCTACGACACCGCGTCGGTGTTCCTGAGCGCGAGCGTCACGACCGATGGCGGCATCATCAACACGGAATTCTCGTCGGTGTACGTCGAGGAAGTCATCGTCACGATCATCGAGACGTGTCCGTCAACGACGGTGCCCGTGAAGGACGGCCCGAGACCGACGCCGGAGGCGCCGCGTCCGCCGGCGAAGAAGCGGGGCCGCAAAGTGGCGAAGCGAGTGGGGTGAGGCGCGCGAGCTAGCGACTCGCCCCAACTCCTCGCCGAGTGATTCGAGGTCAGCCGGATCGACCGAGGCTCGCGGGTAGTGGCGCCCTCAGGGCGGTGACGAGCGAGTGAGGCTGCGAATGATTCGCAGCAGCACGAGCAGCACCACCGCACCGATGAACGCCACGATGATGACGCCGGCGAGTCCGCCGACCGGGACCGTCGCGCCCAGGTGGCGAAGAATCCACGCGCCGACGAACGCGCCGGCGATGCCGATCACGATGTCGGCGATCAGGCCGTAGCCGCCGGCAACGAGCGATGCGAGAACGCCGGCGACGAGACCAACGATGAGCCAGGTCAGGATGTCCATCGACACTCCGGAGCGGTTTCCGGGAATGTAATCGTCTCAGTGTGTCCAGCGACGTGAAGGTGCGAGGCGCTCCGCTCTCGTGTCATCCCGAGCGGAGGCGCGAAGCGCCGCTCGGGATGACAATCAACAACACCCACGGCTGAGCTGACCGGCGCCGATCCGAAATCGTCGTTCAAGCATGAGACTCCCCTCCCTCCGCGGTGCGATCGAGCTCGCCGTTCCGCTGGTATGCGCGGGCCTCGCGGCCTGCGAGGTGATCCCAACGAGCCCGACCGCGTCCGAAGCGCCGAACACGCCGGTCTCGGCTACGTCGCCCGCGGTCGGTTCGGCCGCGACCATCAGCTCGGTGATCTCGCTCACGAATCAGGCGCGCGCCGCTTCAGGCGCCAAGCCGCTCACCGAGAACGCGTCGCTCGATCGCGCCGCCGCGATTCTCTGCAGTGAGATCGCGCAGACGGCTGTCTGGTCGCATACGCAAACTGGAACGGCGTATCCGCAGATGCAGGACCGCGCGAATGCGGTCGGATATGTCTGGCGCGCGCTGGGCGAGAATCTCGCCGGCTCGAACACGCCCGACGCGCAGCACGTCATGGACATGTGGATGAGCTCGCCCGATCACAGGTCTAATATACTGAATGTGGCATACACCGAGATCGGTGTGGCGCAGCTGCAAGCTGGATCGCTCGTGTGCTCGGTACAGGTATTCGGATCGCGAAGCTGAGTCGCGATCAGACTCCGAACTGCCGAAAATGATGGTCCACGTGGCGGTAGCCCAAGGCGCCCCACGCGCGCGGTGACAGCGCGCCGAACAACGGATGCTCGCTCCACGGTTGCCGAGGATCACGCGCGCCGAACCGCTCGAGCGCCGCGAGGAACGCGTCGACTTCGCCCGTCCACTCGCCCGGCGGGCGCGCGATGAGCTCAGGCATTGTCGGCGCTCCCTTCGGCCACGGTAGCCAGTAGATGAGCAACTGCTTGAGCGGCGCGTATCGCGCGATGCTCCGCAGCTGACCCACTTTCAGCTCGCCCAGGCTCATGCGCAGTTGATCGGTGATGTGCACCATCATCTGGAACGCGTTCATTCGCCCCCATTGGGGAGTCGCCGACGGCGCGAGTCTGCGAACGCGGTCGCGCAATTCCGTTCGGTCTGCTTCGTTCCACAGTGTCTTCATCGCGGAAAGCCTCGTCCCAGGGAAGTGGCCGGCGGATGATACTGACTGGCATCGAGCCCAAATTGTCGCAGCACCGCGGCGAAGCGCGGCGATGGCCAGAGCCGTGCGAACGCCGGGTCGGCAACAGAGGTGGATTGGCGCATCATCTCGTGTCGCGCCGGCAGCTTCTCGATCCAGCGCAACGCCTGCGCGGTGTCGCCAAGCCCAACGTACACCAGCGCGACGTTGAGCGCCGCCACGGAATGACGCGCGTCTTCCTGCTCCAGCTGGCGTAGCGCGTCGAGCGCCGCCGCGCGGCGCCCGGCGATGGCATCATAGAATCCTAATACGCCGATTCCCGTGACGCCGGCCGGCGAGCGGGCCAGGAGCTCGAGCGCCTTGTCGACGCTGTCCTTCGCGTAGAGAACGCGCGCGTAGCTGCGGAGCGAACCGGCAAACGTGGGATCGAGATCGTACGCGCGGCGTGCATGCGCGTACGCGGTGTCGATCTCGCCGTCGAAGAGCGACATCGTGGACATGACCGCCGCTTGCACCGGCGACAGTGGGTCGAGCTCGATCGCCCGCTGCACGATCGGTATCGCCTCGTGCACGCGCCCCTCCAGAAACAACACCTCGGCGAGATACTGCAACGCGTTCGCGTTGCTCGGATCGAGACGGCGCGCCTCCTCGAACGCGGTGATGGCGCCCTCCCAATCCCACTGCGTCGTCCGCACGTTGCCGATCGCCGTATGTGCTTCAGCCAGGCGGCTATCGAGGCGCAGCGCGCGTTGCGCCGCCGCGCTCGCCGGCATCTGCACGGAATCGGCAGGAGCATTCTCATACAGCGGCAGGAGCGACAACGACTCGGCGAGACCCGCCCATGCCTCGGCGAACGTACTGTCGATCTTCGTCGCCGAATCGAAGAGCGCGGCGGCGCGACGCAATCCGCCGCCGCGATGATACTCCAGCGACCGCGCGCGCAGATACAGATCGTACGCCGCGGCATTCCTGGTTCCGGGACCGTGCAACACCGCCTCGCCGCCGGCGACGAGGCGTGCGAGCGAATCGGCGAGTTGCCGCTGCACGTCGATCAGGTCATGCGCCGCATCGGTGCTGGCGTCGATGGTCGCGACCGTCGCCGCATCACGACCTCGAAGGACATTCAACGTGACGCGCACGTATTGGCCGTCGCGCGCCAGCAAGCCCGCGACGAGCGCGTCGGCGTGCAATCGCGCGGCGACGTCACGGGGCGACGCAGCGGAATTTCGGAACGCGGACGCCGACAGGCGGGACGAAACCGTCAAACCAGGCTGACGTCGCAGCGTCTGACTCAACTCATCAGCGATCTGATCGCCCATCTCGGCCAGCGCGGTATCGCCCGCCGGCGCCGCGAGCGGCAGCACCGCCGTGGAGTGAACGACACCGAGCGCTTCGACAGTTCGATGCGAGCGAACGAATCGCGTCGCAATTACGCTCAGCACGAGCGCGCCGATGACAACGGCTGCGCCAGCGACGGCGCGTCTCGTCACGCGCGGCTTCGCATCGCCCAAGCTGGAATCGTTAGACGATTCTGATACGGCGCGCTCCCCGCGCACGGAGTCGCGCCGCTCGATCTCGTCGAGCTCGGCGACCACTTCCTGCGCCGTCGCCGGCCGATCATCCGGCGATTTGGCGATGCACCGCATGATCAGCGACGCCAGCCGACGCGAGAGCTCGGGCACACGCTCGGCGATCGAGGGAGGTGCCTCGGCGACGTGCGCGGCGACCATCGCGTGCAGCGTTCGTCCGGCGAACGGCGTCGCGCCCGTGAGAAGCTCATAGGCGGTCATGCCCAGCGCGTAGAGATCGACGCGATGGTCCGCGGTGGGATCGCCGAGTGCTTGTTCGGGCGCCATGTACGCGGCGGTGCCGACGGTGACGCCCACCGTCGTCAACGTGCCGGCTTGACCCGCATCGATGCGCGCCGACGCGAGCGCCTTAGCGATGCCGAAGTCCGTGACCACCGCGTAGCCGCCGGATTCGAGCACGTTGTCGGGCTTGATGTCGCGATGCACGACCCCTTGTGCATGCGCGTAAGCGAGCGCCGACGCGACGTCGCGCAAAATGCCCGTCACCTCCGTCTGCGGCAGCGAACCCTCGCGCACGAGCCGCGCGCGCAGTGATTCGCCGGCGACGTACGGCATGGTGTAGAACGGCAGTCCGTCGAAGTCGCCAACGGTGAGCAGCGGCACGATGCACGGATGCTGCAACTGCGCCATGAGACGAATCTCGCGCTCGAAGCGATCGGCGTTGACGCTGCCCGCGACCGCGGGCGGCAACACCTTCACCACCACCGTGCGGCCGAGTGCTTGCTCGTGCGCGACGAAGACGCGCGACATGCCGCCGCCGGTGAGCTCGCGCTCGATGCGGTAGGCGGTTCCGAGCGCGTCTTGTAGTCGGTCGCGAAGCTCCATCAGGGTCAGGCTGCGGGGCGTGGCCGAGCGGGCAGGAAAAGTTACGGCTGGGACGCGCGGCCCGCGAGGGACGCGGGGTGCAATGTCAGTCGGCGTCTGTGCGCTTTGCGCGCGCGCGCCGATGTTTGCGCCGTTCGTACATGTAGATGACCGGTGCGTAGAACACGGCGTCGGCGGCGAGCTTGCCGATCACGAGGCCGAATACCGGCCCGGCGAACCGAATTCCGAGCGTCATCGCGAGCGGGCGGGTCACGAACGTATCGATAACGCCGGCGGGCCCAAACTCAGCGAGCAACCCCGTGGCGACGTTGCTTGCGTGCCGCACGTGTTGCCGTCGTTCGACCTGCGGAGACGCGTGCACCTCGGCCGTGTAGTCACGCACGACCATCATCAGCACGTAGCCGATGGTCTCGCCCCACGCCGCGGCGTAGCCGGCCGCGATCGCGCTGTGCATCGATCGCCGCACGATGACCGATGCAATGAATGCGACGGTCAGGCCGGCCAGTTCCGCGGGCCCGTATCGGAGCAGCCACTCGCGAAGCTTTCGGCGGAAGGACATGCTGGGCATGCCTCGATACTAGCATGCGGGCCGAGTTGCGGCACTGTGGCCGAGGGGCGCAATATGAGTGTCGTGAAGATCTCCCTTCCTCGCATCGCTGTCATGGCGACCGCAACGACGGTTGCCGCAATGCACGCCGTCGGCGCGCAGCGGATGCCCACGCGCGACAGCCTGTTCGCCGCGGTCGATCGCGCGGCCGCGCGCGACATGCAAACCCTCGGCATTCCCGGCATCGCCGTGGCGTTCGTCGACAGTGGGCGCATCGTGTACGCGAAAGGGTACGGCACGTCGAACGTCGAGACCGGCGCGCCCGTCACGCCCGACATGCTCTTTCGCGTGGGCTCGATCACGAAGCTCGTCACCGCGATCACCGTCGTCGCCGAAGCCAAGGCGCGCGGCATCTCGCTCGACGCGCCCATCGCGCGATACATGAAAGGCCTGTCGCCACGACTTGGCAAAGTCACGCTGGCGCAGCTCCTCGAGCACACGGCGGGTGTCGCGGAGATCATCACGGCAACGCCGATCGACGAAGACGAGAACGAAGACGATCTCGTTCGCTCCGTTCGCGCGTGCACGGACGCGATGCTGTTCACGGAGCCGGGCGACGTTCACTCGTACTCGAATCCGGGCTACATCCTCGCGGGCGCCGTCATCGCCGCGGCGAGCGGCAAGCGCTACACGGATCTCGTAGCGGAGCGAGTGTTGCAGCCGGTGGGCATGACGCGCGCAACGTTCGCGACACAGAGCGCGGTCACGTGGCCGTTCTCGCAAGGGCACATCGGCGCTGTCGGCGCGCCGCCGCAGTTGGTGCGACCCGTCCTCACGGATGCGCGACATCTGCCGTCCACCTTTTTGTGGGCGAGCGCGGAGGACATTGCGCGCCTCGCGATCGCGGTGATGAATCACGGCATGATCGACGGACGGCAGGCGATCGATCGCGCGGTCATTGAGACAATTGTGAAGCCGCGCATGGCGTTTCCCGGAGCGACGAACGTCTTTGGCGGATTAGGCGTGATCGTCAACGAGGGGGGCGTACTGCTGTGGAGCAAGAATGGGCGGATGAACGGCTTCGGCTCGCGGGTGGCGATGGCGCCGACGGTGAATCGTGCGTTCGTTGTATTAGAGAACCGGCTCGATGCGACGCCGACGGCGACGCAGCGTGCTGCCACTGAGGCGATCGGAGCTGGTGGGCGGCAGCCGCCGCCTGTCGATACGACGGGGCGGGTTCTTCTGCCGGCGGAACTTGTTGGGCGCTATCTCAATGGTACGCGCGTGATCACCGTCAGCGCGCGCAGCGGCGGTGGTGACGCGCTCGAGATCGTCGATCGTGATACGACAGAGAGAACGCTGCGCGGATCGGGGCGCATCGTTGGGTGGAATGCGCTCGAGCTTCGGTTTGCGAATGACGAAACGAAGGCGACCGGGACGATTCGGTTTACCGTGATTCGGGACGCGAGTGGGGGCGTCAAGTATCTATACACGGGAGAGCGGGCGTTTCGGCGGCGGGGGCGGTAAGAGCGAACCGAAAAGGCGAACCGAAACGGCGAACCGAAAGAGCGAACCGAAACGGCGAACCGAAACGGCGAACGCCTTTCTCAACCTTTCTTCTTCACTCGCTTCTTCGCTCGCTTCCCCTTGGGCACCTTACGCCGGCTCCTGGCGTCAGCGCGGCGCTGACGTTCCCTCGCCTCGTAATTCGCCTGCACGACGTCGCGCAGCGACTCGATCATGCGCCTCGTACAAATCACGGTGCCGTTCAAATGGAACGCCAGCGACCTCGGCACGATGCCGTACTCCATCACCGTCACGAGCTGCGAGGTCAACTCGTTCGCGGAACGCGCCGCGGTGTCCAGATACTTGATGTACTCGCGCTCGAAGCTCGAGCCGCGCCCCTCGGCAATGTTATTGCCGATCGACTCCGAGGACCGGGTCATCTGATCGCGCAGGTCCGCGTAGCCGCGCCTTGGGAACAGGGCGACAAGCTGGCGCGTTCGCTCGGCGACCTGGATCGCGGCCTGCCACGCGCGCACTCCGTTTGGTGATGGCATGGCGGAATGCTATGCATCCGAGCGCCGTGGCCCGTCATCATTCGACTTCCGCCGTCGCCTTTTTGCTTCCGCTCTTTTCGTTCGCCCTTTCGGTTCGCCTTTTCGGTTCGCCGTTTCGGTTCGCTCTTTCGGTTCGCTCTTTCGGTTCGCTCTTTCGATTGCTCTCCTACCTCCCTTCCCTCTCAATCCACCCTTGCAGCTGCTCCGCCGTCTGCGCCCCGAGCTTCTCGCCGACCAGCACTCCATCCCGAAACAGCAGCGTCGTCGGCATCTGATTCCTCGCCTGCGTCAACCCAAGCCCGCGCGACGTCAGGGGAATCCTCGGCACACTCGTCTCAAACGCCGCCCACTGCCTCGCGATCTCTTGCTCCGCGCTCCCCGGATCCGCCGCCGCCGCGATCGACACGTCCGCTCGCTCCCGCGCGAAATAATCGCGCGCCTGGTCGAGCTCAGTGAACGCGATCTGGCTGTGCGTGCTCCACGGCGCCCAGATCAACACGACATTGAGGTGATGCTGCTGCCGCTCCATCCCAGGAAAGATGTCGTTCCACGTGCGATGCGACGGCAACGGCTCGGCCGCCGCGGGCAGCGGACGCGCAGGGACGTCGAGCACGTTGCTCGCGAGCACGAAGCCGCGATAGTCCGGGCCGTCATAGCGGAACTCGAGCCGGCCGTCGCGCGTCCAGCTCGGGAACAGCGCCGATCCGCCGAGTCCCGGCAGCGTGCGGATCGTGCGCTTCTCGAGGTCGACGATCTGAATGTCGTAGCCCGACCCTTGAGGCTTGAGCGAGTGGAAGGCGATGTATCGGCCGTCCCACGAGAAGTCCGCCTTCGCGCCCTTGATGCCCGTGTCGAAGATGTCGTCGCAGTTGTCGACGTTGCGCACGACGATGTTGCCGTCGACGAACGTCGTGATGCGCATGCCGTCCTTCGAGATCAGCGGGCGCTCGCCCGTGCCGATCTTGTCGCATTTTTTGACCGTCGCATACGGCAGCACGGCCTTGCCGTTATTCAAATAGTAGTAATGGCTGTCGATCGTCATGATGAGATCCTTCCCATCGCGGCGCGCCCAGCTGTAGTAGTCGCCGAGCCCGTTCGGGGCGACGTTGCCGGCGACGGTTCCCGTCTTCATGTCGCGAATGCTCACGCCGTTCGTGCCGGAGTAGATGATTCGCGTGCCGTCGATCGACCAGTACGCGTCGATGCCGCCCTCGGTGTACACCACCTTCTTCGTCGCGAGGTCGACGACCGTCTCCTGCGTCCGGATGCCTCTCGGATGCCGCGCGTCCGACTGCTCGCTCGCGTACACGAGCGTGCGCCCGTCGGGCGAGATCCGCGCGTAGGCGAACACGCCTTCCTTGGGGCGGAGCGTGTAGATGTGCGCGTACTGCGGCCCAGACACAGGCGTCGGCGGCACGGTTGGCACCGGCCGGCCGGCGGCGCCGAGTAGCGCGAGTGGGGCGATGAGCCAGCGCTTGTGAGTTGTCATATTAGTGTTTGTGATCATCGCGCAGCGACGAGAGGTCCATCGTGAACACTCGGCTCGTCGAGCGTTCGTTGGTGACATAGAAGATCGTGCGGCCGTCGGGTGACAGCGACAGCTCGCGGGTGAAGACGCGGCCCGGAATCGCAAGCACGCGCTTCGCTGATTTCGTCGCGATGTCGATCACATAGACGCCGACGCCGTCCACATCGTCCGAGAAGCCCTCGACGAGGAGCTGTGCGCCGCCGGGGAGGAATTGGATGGTCGTCGTGCCGTTGACGAGTATGAACGGAAGCTGGATGGTCACACGACCGCTGCCGTCGCGGTTGACGATTTCCAGAATCCTGGGCTCGTCGCTCGAGGAATCGGTCGTGCGACGAAAGACGAACCGCTGTCGATCCGCAGAGACGGCGAACCAGCCGAGATAGCGCGCCGACACTTTCGGCAGCAGCGTCGACACCACTGAATCGCCATCGAATGCGGCGCGTTGGATCTCGGTGCCGCGAATCGTCACCGCCGACGTCATGTCGACGGCCCGACCGACACTCGGCGTCTTGCCAAGCGGCAGCTCGCGAGTGAACTGTGCCGACCCGTCGAGCGCGATGCGCTCGAGCGAGAGGCGCCGAGTGGCACCCGCTCCGCCGATCACGAGGGAAAGCGTGATCGCGCGCGAGTCGTCGGTCCACGACAGGGCCCACGCATTGGCGCGCGCGGCGTCGAATGTCTTGACGCTGCCGGCGGCGACGTCGACGATACTCGGGTGCAGCTCGCCCGACGTTCCTGCGTCGCCGAAGTAGGCGATGTGCTTCGCGTCGGGCGACCACGCGCCGAATCCGCGGTAGGTGTCGGGCAGCGCGATTGTCCGCGGCGACGATCCGTCGGCGTGCTGAATGCGCATCTCGCAGCGGCCGGCGGCACAGGTGACGAAATCCATCATCGTTCCGTCGGGCGACGCGAGCGGATCCGCGATCGAGGCCAGGCTGTCCGCAACGAGGTGAGTGCTACCGTCGGCGATCGAGAAGCTGCGCAGGCGCTGGACGTCACCTCGATCAGAGAACAGTAAAGTCGACGCGGCGAGCCACCCTTCGACGGTCTGGCCCCGCGCCACGGCGACCGTGCGCAGAACGCGGCCGTCGGTGTTCGCGACGACGAGGTTCGGCGGAAAACTCGAATCGCTGAAGGCGAGCAGCGATCCGTCGGCGGAGAGGCCCGGCCACCCGTTGGCGACCGGCGACGTCACGACGTCGATCTTCCCGCTCGCCAGCGACACCCGCTCGAGCGTGCCGGATCTCTGAACGAACTCGGGCTTGAGCTCGAGGCAACTCCAATCCGGATTGCATGGCACCGGCGGATTGACGCCGAAGTAGATGGATTGGCCGTCGGGCGACCAGCGGATGTTGCTGATGCTCGAGTGCAGTGAGCCGGCGAGCGTGCGCTCGGTAACGCGGCCGGTCATCGATGCGAGCGATCCAAGTTCTATAACAGCGACGCTTTGACTGACACCGCTTGCGTCGTCGCGCGCGAACGCCAACGACTTTCCGTCGGGCGCGATGGCGGGCGCATCGCCCGGCGTGACGCTCACGCGGCGTTCCGGGCCCGATGGAAGGCCCGTCCGCGCATCGAGCGGCAGTACATAGATGTAGTGCTCGGCCGCGCCACTCAGGGTCGCGCGTGCGTAGGCGAGGGCGTCAGCGCGCGGCGACAGCGTGAGATCGAATACTTCGCCCGGGGCGAGCGGGACGGTGCGCTTCGTGCCGCGATCGTAAAACCAGAGGGCGCGCGTAGAGTCGCCATAGTACACCCGCTGGGCGTCGGCGGTGAGCGCTAGTTGTGTGGCGCTTGTCGACGGCGGAAGGACGTCGATGAGTTGGGTCTGGGGCGGCGGCGCCGATTGGGCCGCAGCGGAGGTGAAGCCGGAGGCGGCCGAGAGTACGATCGCGAGCGGAAAGGCGGCTGCGGTGAATCGCGTTCGCATTCTGGCGCCTGAGGGAGGGAGGCAAATATTGGGTGGCGGGGGGAGATGCGCCAGAGTGCTTTGCGTGGGGAGTAGTTGGGGGAGAGGCGGGAGAATCGATGGAGGTGGCGGAAGATTGTTGTCACGTGGAGGCGGCAAGGTGACATGTCGTCTCGACGAATGGAAATGCGATTTACGGATCTGAGATGCAGCGTGACAGAAACGTGCAAGCTTCATCACCGATGGCGTACGTCATCTCGGCGAGCTATTGAGTGATCTCGTGGAGCGGCAACGTGAGCGGGTCAGTCAGGCCTATCGTCGCGCCGCAGTCGCATGCGAGCTCGCGGAGGTGCGATGTCGTCGCGCCGCGCGGGCAAGGCATCTCGCCGCGAGATCAAGTCGTGGCTCCGCGCCAGCAAGCGGTCGCGTCGGACGAGCAAGCGGTCGCGCCAGGAAAGCAATGGGTCGCGCCGCGTGAGCAAGGCATCTCGCGAAACGATCGAGCGATCTAGCCAAGCGAGCGAGCGCCCTGTCCAAGCCAGCAAGCGCTCTCGCGAAGGAATCAAACGGTCTCGCCAAGCTACAATGCGATCTCGGCAGATCGGCATTCGATCCCGGCCGACGAACACGTGCCATCAGCGGCCCGCCGCGGTCTCTCGCCGAGGGACATTTGGCGCTCCACATCGCTATATGGAGGCGCGTCGCCTTGCATTGGAGTCTCGTCGAATTGCCGAGGGCGAAAACTCCGCGAGCATCTGCGCAGGCCGCGCGGCGAGGACGGTGGCCGCGGAGACATGACGGCGAACCGCGAGCGCGAGCGCGGTCGGCGCTGCATCATTAGAGATGGCCGAACGTGATGATCTAAGCCGACGTCCAACCCCGCGAGGAGACTCGGGGCGGTTGCTCGAGTACACGCTGCCGGGTGGGTGGACGGTGCTCGCGGGACGGACGGATGAGGACAACGATCGGTTGAGTCTCAACATCGCCGCGGCGAACGACTACTGGTTCCATGTGCGCGGGATGCCGGGGAGTCATGTCGTGCTGCGATGCGATCGGGACGAGGAGCCGGATCGGGCGACGATCGAAAAGGCGGCGGCGATTGCGGCGTATCATAGCAAAGCCAGGAACGGCGGGACCGTCGCGGTGTCGTGTACGCTGGCGAAGAATGTCAGTAAGCCGAGAGGGGCGAAGGCCGGGACAGTCGAGATTCGGAAGGAGACCGTGCTCAAAGTGAGGCCCGCATTGCCGAGCGATTCAGCAACTTCGTCTGCCTGACGACTGGCCGTGGCATCTGACCGGTTCAGGCCGCGGAAAACTTGTCGAAACGCTCGGCCAGAAAGTCGCGATTCGGACGAAGCTGCGGCCTCCTCGGAAGGACGAGGCGAGATCCGTGTAGCTCTTGCAAGCCATGCTTGAGCATTGGTCCGTCTTTCTTCTTGAGAACGTCCAGGCGAATGTGCACTCGCGCGTCCGGATCGATGCCGAGAATGTCCGCATCGAACGCCGAGTGATGGATTTTGCACATTCCGAGACCGTTGGTCACGACCGGTTCGCCTTTTGGATGCTTGTCCTCGAGGATGTGCGCGGCGTCGAGCAATTCCAAATAGTTCAGACGGCAGATTGCACAACGGTCGCCGTACGCATCCAAAACGATCCGTCGAAAGTGCTGCTGATGTAGGCGTTGCATTACAGCGCGTGTCGCGTACGCACGTCCGACGGCAGCCATCGGAGTATCGACGAACCCAAGTCCGGACGTCGGCTGGTCGGCGACGAGCGTCACCTGCGTCGCGGTCGGATCGTCGGATGTCACGTACACCGGAAAGATCGCGTCGTACACGCCGGGGTCTACGGCCATCAGGTACACCAACGGACGCCTGAGCTCCATCGCGGTTCGCAACGCGCGATTGTCGGAGTGGTTGGGATCTTGGCCCTGATATTTGTAAATGAAGTGACCTGCCTCGACGTCTTGCTCATCTTCGTATGGCGAATCCGCGGACGTCTGAATACTTATCGCAGCGCCGTTCCGTCCGAGCACCGCGGGCTTGAAGATGCCCTTTTGGTAATTCCAGATTGGAATTCGCTCCCCGTTCAGGGTGACACCGACGCTCAATTCTGTGGCGGGAATTCGATCTCCGTAGCGCGATTTGAGCTGCTGCAGGCGCGCAAAGATGATCGATCGCAGCTGTGAGTCGGTATCGAATTCAGCCATCGCGCGTTGTTGTCAGGTCCGGCCTAGTCCAACAGGTGGTCGCGCAACAACAGCTTTTCGGAAAGTCCGTTCGGATAAACGAACGCCAGTGACGAAGCATCGAACTCCGCTCCCGCCGCGCCGATTATCGCGCGGTGGTTGGGGCAAACGACTACCAAGTTCTTGCTTACGACGTCCTCAGGACTGCTCGGCGGCGCAAGAAAACGAGTATCCGCGTACGCTACACCATACCGGGGCCTGAAATCATTGGTGCAGACCTGACATTTGTGGTCATAAAGCGATTTCAGCGCGTCGGTAAGCCACGGGTCGGCTGCGCGCCGAGAGTGCTCACGGACGGCGATTACGCGGCGCGGAGAGAGCCGGGCAACAATGTCATAGTTCTTAATCGCTCGGAGCAGCGGCACGACGCCGGCGAGCGCGGCTAATGATTCCGCGACAAGCCCGCCCTTTAGATACGGGCGAATCAGAGCTTCATCTTTCGGATCAATGTATTGGGCGTTCGTTTGGCCGGCGTAGTCACGACTGAGGGGGAGTCGCTCGAGGCTGAACGGGATCGCAGGCAGCGTCTCCGAACACTGGAGAATGTACTTCCAGGTCTTTCCCGCTTTCGGCCAATGAGCCCGGCTTTCGTTGCCAGTCAGGTCCCGGCGAACACTATCGAAGACCAGCGCGAACTCGATCCGGCGGTCCAGCTTTCCCAATCGTTCCGCGTCGGACTTGACCAGCTGGAGAAGAAGGAGCTCTCCGTGCGCTAGAGGCGGGTTTCGAGGCAAGGAGTCAACCGCGAACAGGGCCGTTCGTATGCACTCCTCAATCTGGCTGAATTGTACATTGAGTCGGCGCATAGTCTCCGTCGTTGAGCTCGGAAGGGACGTGTCAGCTCAATCCTACGCAGCCTGCTCAGACTTCGCGAGAATGATGTCCACGTTCATCCCTGAACTCGATTCAGAAAAAAACTCGTCAATCTCATCAATCGCTTCATACGACAGGAATCGCACTTTCTTGTCCAGCTCGAGCCGCTTGAACGTTGGCCGTTCGAGCTGCTTCCGCAGCTGACCCTTTCTCTCCTTCGGCGCGACGATGAACATCGGATAGAGCGTGTTCGGTGCAATGATGTTCAAGTCCGCAAATCGGAGCAGGCCCGAATAGATGGATGTCGAATTCTCGATCTCGTATGCGGCGCCGATTCGGAACTCCTGTTTCCAAACGACATCGATATTCTCGACGTACGAACGAGGTAAATCGATTCCGGCGGAAAACTCGGCATCGAACGACTCGAATTGGTACGCCTGCCGGAGCTTGTTTTGATCGTTTGCCGGGACCCAAACTCGCTCGCCTGCCTTTAGTCCGAGTCGAGCCAGCTTCCATTGCATGCGCACGTGGTCAGAAACGATCCGCGTTCTCAGGGCCTCGTCCAATTCGTTGCTCGTCAACGGAACGAGGTCATCCGGCGGTGCGATCTCGGGGACGATCGGAGGGATGATCTTCTGTGCGACCGGCTGCCCGTTCTGAATCCGTACAAGAATCGAGTACAGGTCATCGTACTTGTTGCTGAACTCCTCCATGCGCTCTGGCGCGACAGTCGTAAAGCCACGCAGTTGGAAATTCTGCGAGTAACCGAACAGAGAGCAGAATTCCGCGAACGGAACATTCAGCTCGCGCGAGTTGGCGATGAAGTAGATCAACTCCCAGCTCGTGTCGCCGTCGCCCTTTAATGGCCGCCACAGCTCACGCGACAGCTCCTTGCTTTCAGTCTTCGCAGCAACCTTGCCGATCAACTTGATCGAGTCGCCCTCGATGATGAGGATGTCATCACCTCGGGACATTCGCTCGAAATTGCTCCGGTTTCTCGGGCCGCCACTCGAGCCCCACACGGCGATCGGCGATTGACCAAAGACTGATATCAGCTTCGAACGAAGCGATGCCGAGACGCGCGGCGCGATCCGGGCTAGGGGAACGCGCTGCTTGATCGTGTCCTGATAATGCACCACCGCCTCGGGGTTTCCCGGCGGGATGTAGAGCAGGAACACGTTTGACATTCGAGAAATATGGGAGGGTCGCAACGCGCCGGCTATCGAGCATTTTCCAGTCACTTAGTCGAAGCTTGGCGCCGATCCGACCGCAATCGCTTGCTAACGCAGCCCCGTCCATGACTCGGCCTGGAGACCAAGCCCGCCATTCAATGCGTCGGGCAGCTTCGGGAGCCACACGTCATCCTGCCCGCTCCTAAGTGCATCCGCGATCTTGGCTGCCAGTTTCGGCTCGGCGAATGCGTCGCCGTGGCTGTGCACAGCGTCACGAAGGTCCGCGCATCCCCTCCACCGCCACCAACACCAAACAACTCACCACCGCCGCAAAGAAACACCACACCGACGTCAACGCCTCACGCCGAATGAGCATCGTCATCGCCACCGACACGACCAGCGCGCCGCCAATGACTCTCGCATAGCGAACCGTCGAAACGAAGAACGCCACGACAGTCGCCGACGCATACGCGAGCAACACCACGAGCTCGACGATCGGATTGCGCGACCCGGCCCAGCTGTAATTGATGGAGTGTCCCGCCACCGCCGCCACAGGTTGCCAGCGCGAAAGTAGCACAGCCGCTCCCACTCCAATCGCGGCGCCGAGCGCGCACAGCGCCGTGAGCATCTTCTTTCGCGCGGGGTTGCGCTCGATGAACCGCAACGACAACGGCGACCACACCGGCCACACGATGAGCGCGAACGCGAGGAACGCGTACACCGATAACCGATGAATCGCGCCGAGTGCGTCGGGAGTCGAGCCGCGCGCTGAATTCATCGTCAGCCACACGACTCCCTCCGCCACCTGCTGCGCCGCGAACAACAACGGCACCGCCGCGAACATGCGCGCAGGCGCCTGAACCTTGCGCGTGACCGACGCCACGCCGACGGCGGCGAGCACACCCGAAAGCGTAAAGCTCCCGGTGGCTGAGAAGCACATCGATCCCTGCCCGACTCGAGGCGGGGATACAGCCGTCATCCGCACGTATGGACGGCGAGTGAGATCGGCCGCCGCGCGGTCTCACGGTGTAAGCCTATGCTGCGATGTGGCTGCGTCGCTACTGATCCGCACATGCTCGCGAGCTCACGATTCGCCGTGACTCCCTCGACGCCGTACCTTCCATTGCCCCTTCGGAGCCGTCCATGCGCCTCGCCCTCGCCCTGTATTCGCTCCCCCTGACGTTCCCGCTCGCGGCATTCGCCCAGCGCCCGGTGTTTCCATCGGACAGCGCTATCCTGTCGATCCTCAAACAACGCGTCGCCGAGCACCGCAGCGCCGGCATCGTCATCGGCCTGCTCGATGCCGACGGGCACTCGCGCATCATCGCCTACGGCGACGCCGGCCCAGGCCAACCGCCGCTCGACGGCAACTCGGTCTTCGAGATCGGATCCATCTCGAAGGTGTTCACCGCGACAGTGCTCGCCGAGATGGTGCAGGAAGGCAAGGTGAGCCTGAACGATCCGGTGCAGCGCTACCTGCCCGCCGACGTGAAGATCCCCACACACAACGGCAAGGTCATCACGCTCGGCAGCCTCTCCGAGCAGAACTCGGGGCTGCCGCGGATGCCGACCAATTTCCATCCGGCGAACCCAGCGAATCCGTACGCGGATTACACGGTGCGGCAGATGTACGACTTCCTCTCGAGCTACACGCTGCCGCGCGATCCTGGCGCGTTGTTCGAATACTCTAATCTCGGGGTCGGGCTGCTGGGAAATGCGTTGTCGCTCGCGGCGGGCACGTCCTACGAAGACATGGCCCGCGCGCGCATCTGGCAGCCACTCGGCATGACACATACGGCGATCACGTTCACGCCGTGGATGCGCGAGCATCTCGCCCTGGGGCATGACGAGGGTGGAGCGGTGACGTCGAACTGGGACATTCCGGCGCTCGCCGGCGCCGGCGCCATCCGCTCGACGACGATCGACATGCTGAAATTCCTCGATGCTAATCTGCATCCCGAGCGCGGACCGCTCGAGCGCGCGATGGCGTTCGCGCACGCGGAGCGCGCGCCGGCGGGCGCGATGATGATCGGGTTGAACTGGATCATCATTCACGCCGGCGCCGATACAATCGTCTGGCACAACGGCGGCACGGGCGGCTATCGCACGTACATCGGATTCGTGCCGTCGCGCAAAGTCGGCGTCGTCGTGATGACGAACAGCGCCGGCGAGGGGGCGGACGACATCGGCGTGCATCTTCTGAATCCGTCACTGCCGCTGGTGCCCAAACCCGCGCCACCGAAGCAGCACACGGCGATCGACGTCCCCCGTTCGGTGCTCGCGCGCTACACGGGCACCTATCAGCTCGCGCCGACGTTCATGCTCGACGTGACGCTCGACGGTGGCGCGCTATGGGTGCAGGCCACCGCGCAGCCCAAGTTCAAACTGTGGGCGGAATCGCAGAAGGATTTCTTCCTCAAGGAAGTCGATGCGCAGATCACGTTCGTCACGGATGGCAGCGGGAACGTGAGCGCGTTGGTGTTGCACCAGAATGGGCTGGATCAGCGGGCGGCGAAGATTCGGTAGCGATAACGCGCAGCTTCACACTTTCCCGGGCGGCCAAGAATGACGACGAAGCTTTTCACCACCCTGCTGGCCGCCGTGGCGTCCACCGTCATCGTGTGCTCGTGCGCCGGCGACGCCGGCATCACCGTGGTCGCCGGCACGTGGAGCTACTCTCTCGAGGAAGGGATCCCGCTGCCGGGTCCGACGACGAAAAGCTGCAAAGCCACCGCAACCGGAACGGCGGCGGTCGCGAGCGATGGAACGTATTCGATCGCCTTCCCCTCGCTCTCGTGCAGCGGCTGCACCATGAGCGCGTCCACGACGGGCACCGTCAGCTCGAGCTCGATCAACGGCACCGTGACGGCGTCCATCTCCGGTTCCGGATGCAGCGCTCAAGGGCCAACGCCGAATCCCGCACCCGTGACAGGCAAGTGCACCAGCACCAACTGCTCGGCCTCGACGGGCGACGCCGCGAACTTCGCGGTCGACTACACGCTGAATCCACCGGGATGAGCTTCTAGTGCGACGCCGGGCCGTATCAATCCCACAGCGTCTCGAGGGGTCGGTATGCGCGAAGATGAGCATCAGCCGTGATCAGGATGGCGCCGAGTCCGAGTGCGGTGGCGGCGATCATGCGATCGGCGGGATCGCGAGACGCCAACCCTTCGAGCTGCACGGCGCGCACCGCGATGCGATTGTCGACTGGTACGAAGCTGAGCAACGGGAGGGCCTCGACGTTCGCGATCCAATCAGCGACATCAATCGTCAATGTGAGCCGCTTTCGGGAGACGAGCATGGCGATCGCCCAAAAAGGGTAGCAGCGCCGTGCCGGCCGCCACCACTCCGATCACGACCACATCTTCGACAAGCCCGGCCGCAAACTGCGGCATCGCCTCTGACAGCGCACGCCGCATGCGAAAGCTGAGCTGCGCCCTCGCGAACGCGGTGAGCGCGCCCGCGATCGTGTAGGGCTGTCTCGGCCGCGACTGCATCTGCGCGACGGCCGCACCAACGACAGCCCCAGCAAGCACTCGCCCAAAGAGCGGTCCGGCGTCGACGCGATCGGGAATGCCCGGCGCCTTGTCCGCCATCATCTCGAAGATCGCGAGCACGGTCGCGATGTTGGCGATACCGTCATCGAAGCGGCGAACGATCCGCGGAGCCGGACCCGACCTGCGCGCTTGCCTTGCCTGGCCTGCTCGCGCCCGCGCCACGGCGGCGATGCCGGACATCGTACGCGCGCCGCTCGCAGCCGCGAGGAGGGCGAGCGGAGCGAGCGGTGCGCGCGAGGCGCGCGAGGCGTGTGCAGCGGTCGTCTTCATCATGGCATTGGAAGTCATGACAGAACACCCGCGCAAGGACTCGGCCACGTGATGCCGTGCTCGAACCTTCCGTCAACGAGCGGAGCGACGCGCACGCGGCTTTCTGCTCGCCAACCACTCCATCAACCGATCGAGCGGCCAGCAGTTAATGACGCGATCCTTCGGCACTTGGGCGAGCCGCGCGTGCGCAATCGCGATCTCGGCATTCGCCAACTCGTCGGTCGCGTGCGCGTCGCTGTCGAGCGCGAACAAACACCTCGCCTTGACGGCGCGCCGAGCGAGGACGTAGTCGATGTCCTGCCGCGAGGGATCGCCGTCGATCTCGATCGCGACGCCGCTCTCCGCCGCCGCCTCGAACACGGCGTCCCAATCCGCCGACACGCCCGGGCGCGAACCGTACATGCGGCCGCGCGGATGACCGAGGATCTGCACGCCCCGCGTGCGCACGGCGGCGATCATCCGATCCGTTTGATCGGCTTCGGTACGCAGCATCGAGTGCGGCGCCGCGACAACCAGCTCGAGTTGAGCGAGCTCCTTCGGTTCCATGTCCACCGAACCGTCGGCACGGATGTTCGCCTCGATGCCCTTGATCAGACGGAATTTGCCGCGCAGGGCGCGGTTCACGCGGTCGATCTCTTTCTGCTGCTTGACGAGATCCTTCATCGCCACGCCATGCGCGATGGTGAGGCCGTATGAGTGATCTGTCACAGCACAATACTCATAACCACGCGCCCGGGCCGCATCGGCGATCTCGTCGAAGGCCTGGCCGCCGTCGCTCCAGACGGAATGCATCTGAAGGTCGCCGCGGTAGTCGGCGAGCGCGGGGCCCTTGAGCCGCTTGTTGCGAAGCGCCGCGACTACTTCCGACCGCGACAGAAAGTTGCCACGCAGCCCGCGGCGCTTGCGCACGTCGCGCGACTTTCCACTCGCCGCCACGGCTTTTTCGACGGTCGCGGACTTTCCCGTGCGCAGCACCTCGAGCACGACCTGCTCCGACTTGGGACCAACGTGCGGAATCTTCCGGAGCGTGCCGTCCGGGCGCAGATAGCGCTCAACGGGCTCGTCCAGATCGAGAATCGCCGCCGCCGCGCGCTTGTAGCCCCACTCGCTCTGCTGCGCCGTCTGAACGGCCGCGAGATCGCGCAGAAGGGCGGCAATTTTCCCATTCGTCGAGCCAGGCATGTCGGGCGAACATGGCAGAAACGGTACCGGTGCCGGGCGAGAACGGCGCCAGCTCGGGAGGGGAGCCTCCGCAACGATGAGAATTGCACGTCCCCGTTTTTGGGGACGGCAGGCTCGCGGGCGATCCGCGATCGTTCATCATCCTTTTCCAATGGACATTCGCGTGAGCTCACCCGCCGACGTCGCTCGCGGCGTCTTCGAATCACTGTTCGCCGGCGATTACAGCGTGTTCGACAAGCACCCGGGTCTCGCGGCGCTGCGCGAGCATTTCCCGCCGATGCGCGTGGCATTCCCGGACTTCCGCGCCGAGTTGAAGCAGCAGCTCGTCGATGGGAATCGCGTCGCGTTTCAATGGATCTTTCGCGGAACGCACGACGGCCCGCTGCTCGGCGTCGCGCCGACGGGAAGGACGGTTCAGTTTCAGAACCTCAGCATCTCGCGCGTCGAGGACGGGCGGATCGTGCAGTACAACAGCGAAGTGGGATGGTTGACGCTGCTCGGTCAACTCGGCGTCGTGCAACGGCTGGCGGAAGCAGCTACGGAATCGGCGCCATGAGCCCGGGCAACACCGGCGTCACGCGCGCCGGAAAGTTCGGCGAGTCGGCCAAGCGCCACGTGAGCAGCGCCGCGATCACCGCCTTGTCTCGCACCGCGGCGTACGACCACCCGCTCACGATCGAATCCGCCGCCGTGTGAATTCGTGCTTGCGCCGTGCGCACGTACGCCGCCATGGCGTCGGCCGGCGTATCAGGAAACATGAATATCCACGACGCGGGCACGCCGGCCTCGGAGAATGCCGCCGCGTCACTGTGAAATTCGGCGTGCTGGGCGGGCATTGGGTCGGCGACGGTGTCGTGTCCCGCCGCGTGCACCACGTTCGCGAACACCTCGTGCAGATCGGCGCCCGATGCATTGTACGAGATGAATCGCTTTCGGCCGGTGAGCGGTGCGCCGGGATCGTCGCCCTCGAGATTCACGTCCGCGGCAACACGCGCCAGCGGCCAGGTGGAATGCGCGACCCAATACCGCGCGCCGAGCCAGCCGAATTCCTCGCCGGTGGTTGCCATGAAGATGATGGTGTGGCGCGGCCGTGCCGTCGCTCCGACGATCGCGCGCGCGGCGGCGAGCAGGTCGCCGACCGCGATCGCGTTGTCCACCGCGCCGGCGTTGACGGAACCGTCGGCGTTCACACCAAACGCGTCGTGATGCGCCGTAAGCACCACGGCGGTGCCTTGCGCGCCGTTGTCCGTTCCGCGCAGCAGCCCGATCACGTTGCGACCGACGATGTGCTGGACGTCGGCGCGCACGACGAGCGTGATCGTCGAGTCGAGGTCGCGCCACACTGGCGCCGCATCGCGCGCGACAGGGCGTGATGCGACGGCACTATCGAGGCCGAGCGCGGCGTAGAGGCGCAGCGCCGCGGCATCGCTCAAGAGCATCGTCGGGCAACGCGCGGCAGGCGGCGGCGGAACGTCCGTACGGCGAATGACCGGATGCGAGTTGTTGGTGACCAGCTGCGCGAACGGGCGATTGGGCGGTTGAACGCCGGCAACCACCACCGCCAACGCGCCGGCGGGGCCGAATCGCTCGGCGAACGCTCGCGCGATGAACACTGCACTGCCGGTGCCCGGCGCGACTCGCGCGACGACGATCCGTCCGCGCACGTCATGAGCCGGTGTCTGTTCGTATGATCCTCCCGTGCGCACGAGCGCCACGGGCGCGGTGAGGACCGCGGTGTCGGGAGCTTGTTGTGTGAGAAAAGTGAAATCGTCGTGCCATCGGAGCGTGACGGCGCCGGCGACAAGGCGTGTCTCGGCACGCGGCGCGAGTTGAATGAGCGGGACGTTCTGGAAGAACGTTTTCTGATCACCGCCCGGTTCGAGCCCGAGCTCGCGAAAACGATCGGCGATCCACTGCTCGGCGCGCTCGCCGCCGCGGGTTCCGGGACGGCGGCCTTCCATGTCGCGGCTCGCCAGCGTCTCGGTGGTGCGGCGCATGACGAGCGTGTCGACGCCGTGCTCGATGCGGCGCTCGACGCTCGAGAGGCTGCTCGACTGTGCAGTCGCCGCGCACGGGAGTACGATCGACAGCAAGGCCGATCGCACGAGCGAGAGGCGTGTCACCCTTTGTGATCCGTCGTTTCTCGTACCCAGATATTCCGAAAGCTGATCGGCAGACTCGCATCGCCGTGCGCCTGCAACTTGATGGGCGAATCACCATGCGGCGCGTAGTGCGGCTGCCCGATGTACAACGTCGGCCCCTTGAGCGCCACGTGATTCTGTACGAGCACACCGTCATGAAACGCCGTCACGTATGCCGGCGACTCGAGTGAGCCGTCGGCGCGAAAGCGCGGCGCCGTCCAGATCACGTCGTACGTCTGCCATTCGCCCGGCCTGCGCGCGGCATTCACGAGCGGCGGATACTGCTTGTAGATCGACGCGGCCTGGCCATTCACGTATGTCTTGTTCTCGTACGAGTCGAGGATCTGCAGCTCGTAGCCGTCGTCGCCCGGGCCGGTCGAGGCGAGAAAGAGTCCGCTGTTGCCGCGCGCCTGGCCCGAGCCGGTGATGCCCGGCGGAATGCGGAACTCGAGGTGCAGCTGATAGTCGCCGAAGCGCCGCTTCGTCTGGATGTTGCCGCCCTGCTTGTTCACGGTGAGGATGCCATCGGCAACGGTCCAGCGCGCGGGCGACCCGTCCTTCACCGAGACCCACTGGTCGAGATTGCGGCCGTCGAAGAGCGCGATCGCATCCGACGGGGCATCGCCATCGTGTGCGCCAGGCGTGACGATCCTGGGCTCGGGACTCCAGACCTCGGTGTCTTCGGGGCGACCGGTGGGGCGTTGCTGCGCCGATGCCATGTGAGGCGCGGCGAGTGTGGTTATTATGAGAACTAGAACGAGCGCGTCGCGGCGAGGGCGAGGCATTGAAGGTCCTGGTGTCGAGATATCGTACATTCTGCACGATCGCGGCGCCCGGCGCGAGGAGGCTAGCTCGCCATCGCCATTGCCATCGCGGGCATTGGCCCGGCGTCCACCAATTGCCTGGCGTGCGGATCGACGCGCAGGTTCAGTCCCACGAGGGATCGGGCGCCAAGGAAAATGATGTCGCCAGGCTCGCCGAACACCACCTCATCGTTCGTTTCCGTGCCGCCCGCGTGCACAATCGCGTACCCGACGTCGCGATACACCGGTCGGCCGTCGGCAGTCCGAAATCCCGTGCGCTTCACGCGCGCGAGGCCCAGATCCATCAGCACCTCGGCGGGCACCCACGTCAACTCGGCGCCGGTGTCCACGAGTGCCTTTTCGATGACGTGTCGCGGTCCGCGATTCAGCGGGTTCTCGATTGCCATCGTCGTGCGGAAAGTTCCCATGTCCGACATGATAGCCTCGGGTGTGATCGGGACTCGCACCAAACGAACGCGACTCGGTTGAAATCACAAGGAGTCACGGCGGCAGCACGTCGCCAAAGAATGCGCCGAGATCGAGCGTGAACGGCTCCGACGCCCCATCGGGATGCCAGGTCAGCTTCTAGGCGATTATCTCCGGTCGCTCGTCCTCGGGGCGCCAACGCTCGATCGTGCGCGATGCTTCGTCGAGCACCCGGTATTCGGGCACGCGATTCCTCTGATACTTCGGCCGCTTGGTCACGCGATCATGCCGCGCCGAGCTCGGCGAAACGACTTCGACGGCGAGTAAGAGTTTTCTAATGACGTCCTGGCGTGTGCGAAGCTCGCCCGCTGGAACCACGAGCACGTCGGGCTGCAGAACGAGCCCGGGCTCGAACTTTACGTCGAGCGGCGAAAAGAACGTATGGCCGAGCGAGTTCTGGCGTACATACGGCGCGAGCAATTCGAACAAGCGCGCCACGAGGCCCTGATGCACCCAATGCGGCGACGGGGTCACGAGCACCTCGCCGTCGACGAGCTCCCAGCGCTCACCCGAGGGCGCCGCGTCGCGCGCCGTGTAGAACTCGGCCTCCGTCCATCGACGCTGTCGCTGCGCAGCCATGCCCATAATGTGCTCGGCAGATTGGAGAGGTGGCAAGGCGTTCACACAAGCAGGTCCTTCGGTCGCTGCGCTCCCTCAGGATGACAACGGGGAGGAGGCGCTCCCTCAGGACGACAAGGGAGGCGGCTAGCTTGCACGGCATGACGATGCGACGGTTTCGACGCATGCGACGGCAGCCCGCCGCGACGACGGATGCGCGTCCTCCCGCCGAGCGGCTCGAGGCGATGGTTCGAGAAAAGAACGACGAGCGGCGCGAGCGGATGCTCGGCCGCATCAGGGCCGAGATTCGCGGGCCTTCGGAATTGATTCCCTGGATGCGCGGCGCGCGCGAGCTGGCGGACCGCCTCATCACGAGCGACGACACGTTCTACTATCTCGCCGGACTGTTTCTCGACTCGGCGTTCGATGGCGTGGTGTACGTCGACGAAGAGCTCGTGCGCCTATCGCAAGCCATCGACGATATCGAGCGGGCGCACGGGCTGCGCGAGGATGAGAGCTTCGTGCTCCAAGACGCGCCCGACGAATGGACTGCCCTCAACACGCAGTGGGACGCGCGCATGGACGCGATTCTCGCCGACATGTTGAAGGGCGCCGGACAGACGGACGTCGCGGCGCTCCATCAACGCGATCGCGCCGAATTCGAGCGGCGGGCGGAGAAAGGGTACGCTGACTTCTGGAGGGACGATTTCGAGGACGAGTAACAGTTTTCTAATGCGCGGGGCCAGCCCTTCGTACGTCTGACGGCGGCTCAGGTTACGGTTGCATGGTTACCGGCTGCGGCGCGGTGCGCAGATAGCCACCACCCTTGTGGCATGCGACGAAGGCGGCGCTGACCAACAGGGCGACCACGGTGTATCGAACGAGGCGCATTGGATGACTCCGGAAAGGGGTTCAGCTCACCAATCGACGCAAACGTAGGAACGTTCCTGCGTGCTTATCGTTATTGATGCCCCATCTCGCGCTCGTCACCCTCATCGTCCGCGACTACGATCCGGCGATCCGATTCTTCGTGGACATCCTGGGCTTCGAGCTCGCCGAGGATGCCCCGTCGCTCACGAATGACGGCCGGCCGAAGCGGTGGGTGGTGGTGCGGCCATCTGGTGCGGAGACCGGGATTCTACTGGCGCGCGCCGACGGCGAACATCAAGCAGCGTTCGCCGGCAATCAATTCGGTGGACGCGTCGGGATGTTTTTGCGCGTCGAGGAATTTGAGCGAACGTATCAGCGGCTCGTTGGGGCGGGCGTGACGATCGTGCGGGAGCCGAGCGATCAGGCGTACGGGCGGCTGGCGGTGTTTCTGGATTGTGAAGGGAATCGGTGGGATTTGCTGGGGCCGGCGGCGTGAGGACGCGTCACGGTCATCCTGGGCGTTACCGAATCAACACCCCACTGTTCGCCAACTTCGGCCCAACCCTGAACTCGACCGTATCGCCCGCCGAAACATTCAGCTGACCACTCGATGCACGGCCAAACCCGCCGATCGGCGACGCCACGATGTATAGTGAACGCGCCGCGTACGATGCATCGAGCGAGAACATGCCGCTGCTCACACCGGTCACCGTTCTCAAACGCCGCGCCATGCCGCCCGACACCGCGAACACATCCACGTCATTGAAATTCTGATTCTGAACTTTCACGGCGATCGGCGCTGTCGGATCGAGGTCGCCATCCGCAAGCTCATTCGGACGCGCGCACCCCACCACCGACGCGGCCACGATCGCCCTAAGCATCGCTACTCTACGGTTGCCCCACATATTCCCCTCCCGTACGACAGTGCTTCAATCCCATGTACGTGATACGACACGCGAAGCACTAGTGTTCCCTGTCCGAACCCACCTGAACCATGAAAGCCGACCGCCCCAGCCGCACCGCCCGCCTCGTCACATTTGGCCGCGCACTGGCTGACGTTGGCATCTCGCACGTGATTGACTTCAGCGATCCCACGGCGCGAGTGTTTCTCGGCGAAAAGCAAAAGCGGCGCCTCGCGGCGATCGAGCGCGCGGCACGACAAGCCAAGCGCTCGTCCAAGGTCGAGATGGCGCGCGGCATGGCCGACATCATGGCCCTCCGCACGGCCGCGATCGACGCCGCCGCCCGCGACGCCATCGCCCGCGGCGCGCGGCAGGTCGTCATCCTCGGCGCCGGTTACGACGGACGTGCATGGCGCATGCGCGAGCTGCGCGATATTAGAGTTTTCGAAATCGACCATCCCGCGACGCAGAACGAGAAGCGCTCACACCTCGCGGAGCTGCCGCCGGCGATCGGAGTTGTCACCTTCGTCCCGATCGACTTCGAGCGC
This sequence comes from Gemmatimonadaceae bacterium, assembly GCA_035606695.1. NCBI lineage: Bacteria > Pseudomonadati > Gemmatimonadota > Gemmatimonadia > Gemmatimonadales > Gemmatimonadaceae > Gemmatimonadaceae bacterium. The sequence continues at coordinate 39,689 of DATNEW010000040.1, read as the reverse complement.
GACTCGCTCGATAAGGTGCTCGAGCGCGCCGGCCACGATCGTTCCGCACCGACCTGCTGGATTTGGGAAGGCGTCGTGATGTACCTGACGCACGAGTCCGTGCGTGCGACGCTCGCGAGCATTGCGGGAAGAAGCGCGCCGGGCTCCACGTTGATCGTGAACTACCATACCGGAGCCCGGCGGCTGTTCGCGCGCCTGATTCTCCGGCTGATCGGCGAACCGCACATCAGCGCGTGGACGCCGGCCGAGATGGCGAGTGATCTGCGCGCCGCGGGATTCACCGTCCGCGAAGACTCGAGCACGGCCGAGTGGAATGCGTGGTACGCCGAGGGCCGGTCGGGGGTCGGGCGCGTGATCTACATGCGCATCGCGGTTGCGTCGCGATAGCTCGCGATAGCTCAAGGCAGCCGCGCCACGCCCGTCTTTGGATCGAACGTCGCTCCCGCCGGCAACACGTGCATCCGAATGTCCGTCGCGCCGAGCGCCCCGGCATTCATAGAACTTATATGAGAATGCCGGGCGTCGTAGACGATGACGACACTCTCGCCGGCGACGCGCCACGGCCCACTCGGCGGCACGATAAGCGCCGTCGACTCATCGATCCCCACCGCGAGATGCGGCGCATCCTCGAGCGCCACGCTGATCAACCGATTGTGCCGTTTGCGACGCAGGAAATGTTGATCGACGATGGCATCGCGCAGAAAACCAAAGCCCGAATCGACGACGATGTCGCCGCGCGCGATCGTCATGAATCCGCCCGTGCTCGTGTCGGGACGCGCGCCGCCGGGATGCCGCTCGTCCCCGGTGAGCATCACCGCCGACATCACCGCGGCGCCGGCCGACGTGCCGCCGATCACCGCACCGTCGCGATAGAGCGCGTGCATCGCCGAGTCGACCTTCGTTCCTCGCAACGCGGCGATGAGCTTCACCTGATCGCCGCCGATGAACCAGATGCCCGTCGCGCCCTCGAGGAGCAGCGCCACCGAATCCGTGTTCGCCTGCGCGCGGTTCACCCAGACGTTGCGCGAATTCGCGCCGAGCCGGCGGAGCTCCCGAGCTTTCTCCTCCCCGCCCTTCTCGCCGTCCTCGCTCGCCATCCCGAACACGATGATGCGCGCGCGACCTTTGCCGCCGGCGAGATCGACGAACTGTTGCACGAGCGCCGGCGGCTGCGGTCCGCCGCCCACGATCATCAGCGTGCCGCGCACGTGACTCGTCTGTGACGACGCTCGAGACGAGACACCGGCGACGAGGAGCAGTACCACAGCACAGCGCAGCTGCATGACATTTCCGGATGAGGGGACAACCCAAATTATCGCGCGGCGTACGGTCGTGCTCGCTGAACATTCGTTCGCTGGCGATTGGTACATGGCTTGAATAGCCTTCTGTAGCGGCGAAGCTTGGCCGCGGCATTGTCCCGGAGCCATGCTTGCCTGACCGCCACGCCGCGGGAAAATCCTCTGCCGACCGGGGCCGCGCGAGCCTTGGAGTGCAGGGGCTCGACGACATCATCGGGGGCGGATTGCCCTGCAACCGCCTCTACCTCGTCGACGGCGAGCCCGGCACCGGCAAGACGACACTCGCCATGCACTTCCTTATGGAAGGGCGCGAGCACGGCGAGCACGGGCTCTACGTCACGCTCTCGGAGACGGAAGAGGAGCTTGGCGCGGCCGCCGAATCGCACGGCTGGTCGCTCGAGGGAATCACCGTGCTCGAGCTGTCGTCGGTGCAGGACAAGGATCCGGACGAAGCGTACACGCTCTTTCATCCGGCCGAAGTCGAGCTCCAGCAGACGATCGAACTGGTGCTCGCGCAGGTCGAGAAGCACAAGCCGGCGCGCGTCGTTTTCGACTCGCTGAGCGAGATGCGCATGCTCGCGCGCGACGCGCTGCGCTTTCGCCGCCAGATCCTGGCGCTCAAGCAATTCTTCAGCGGGCGCGACTGCACGGTGTTGCTACTTGACGATCGCAGCCACCCCCAGGGCGATCTGCAACTGCAAAGCCTGGCGCACGGCGTGATTCTGCTCGAGCACCTCGCCATGGAGTACGGCGCGGAGCGTCGCCGCCTGCAAGTGATGAAGCTGCGCGGCGTGCGCTTCCGCGGCGGGTATCACGATTTTCGAATTCGTACGGGCGGCGTGGAAGTGTATCCGCGCATATTGCGCCACGAGCGAGGCGCTGTCGGAGAGCCGCGCGTGATCACCAGCGGCTCGACCGAGCTCGATGCGCTGCTGGGCGGGGGCCTCCTCACGGGCACGAGCACGTTGCTCATGGGATCGGCCGGCACGGGCAAATCGATTCTCTGCATGCAGTACGCCGAGCGAATGGCGAACGAGAACTTGCGCGCGCGCGTGTATCTGTTCGACGAGCGCATCTCCACCGCGCACATGCGCGCGAAGGGACTCGGCATCGGCGGCTCGAAGGCGATGACCGACGGACGCCTCGTGCTTCGGCAGATCGAGCCGACCGAGATGTCGCCCGGCGAGTTCGCGCAGGACATCGTGCGCGCGGTCGAGGAGGACGGCGTACAGTTGATCGTCCTCGACTCGATCAACGGCTACATGCAGGCGATGCCGGCCGAGCGGCTGCTCCTGGTGCAGGTGCACGAGCTGCTGAGTTATCTCGCCGACCGCGGCGTCTCGATCATCATGACGCTGGTGCAGCACGGTGTCTTCGGCGGCGAGGTCGACGAAGCCGCCGAAGTGAGCTACCTCGCCGATACCGTCATATTATTACGATACTTTGAATATTCCGGCTCGGTTCGGCGCGCCATCTCGGTCGTGAAGAAGCGCAACGGGATGCACGAATCGACCATTCGCGAGTTCGGGATCGGGCCCGGCGGCCTTCGCCTGGGCGAGCCGCTGCACGATTTCCGCGGCGTGTTGACGGGCGTGCCGGAGTACACGGGACCGAGCGGGCCGCTGATGGCGGATGTCGCGGCACCGCGTCCAAGTATCGCAGACGGTGCACATGGCCGCCGCTGAGGTCATTCGCATGGTGACCGACGACGTGGCCGGCGTCGCCGACGCGGCACGCGCCGAACGGTCCAAGCGCATCGCCATCCTCGCGCCGACAGGACGCGATGCCCCGCTCGCCCAACGCGTGCTGGCCCGCTGGCACATCGACGCCGAAGCGTACGAGGACGTCGAGTCGCTCGTCGCCGCGATGCGCCACGGCGTAGGCGCGCTCGTCCTTGCCGAGGAAGCGCTGGTCGCGACGGTGCGCGAGGCGATCGTGGCGGAACTGGACAGTCAGCCCAGCTGGTCGGACCTCCCGCTGATCATCCTGACGGCCGAGGGCGAGCTGTCGCATTCGATCGCCCAGGGCATCGAATCGATCGCGATGCGCAGCAACATCACGCTGCTCGAACGGCCGGTGCGTGTGGCAACGCTCGTCACCACCGTGCGATCGGCGCTTCGCGCCCGCGAGCGGCAATACGACGTGCGCGATCATCTCGTGCTGCTCAGTGAAGCACGCGCGGAAGCGGAGGCGGCGAATCGCGCGAAGTCGGATTTTCTGGCGATGATGAGCCACGAGCTGCGCACGCCGCTCAACGCCATCGGCGGCTACGCGGACTTGATCCTGCTCGGCATTCGCGGCGAGATCACCGAGGAACAGCGCGAAGACCTCCTGCGCATTCAACGCAGCCAGCGACACCTGCTCGGCTTGATCAACGGCGTGCTCAATTTCGCCCGCATCGAGCGCGGAACGCTCAAGTATGAGATCTCCAGTGTCGCGGTCAGCGAGGTGCTCGCGATCGCCGAGTCGCTGGTGGCGCCGCAGGCGCGGGCGAGCGGATTGCGGATCGAGTTCGACGTTGGCGAAGGGCTGCGCGTACGCGCCGATCGCGACAAGCTCCAGCAGGTGATACTGAATCTTCTCGCGAACGCGATCAAGTTCACCGATCGCGGCGGCCATGTGCGCGTGGGCTGCGAGCGCCGCGATCAGGGACGTGTGTCGATCACCGTTGAAGACACGGGCTGCGGGATTCCGCGCGACAAGCTCGAGCAGATCTTCGAGCCGTTCGTGCAGGTCGACAGCCGCTTCATGCATCCGCGCGACGGCGTGGGGCTCGGACTCTCGATCAGCCGCGATCTCGCGCGCGGCATGGGCGGCGATCTGACGGCGGAAAGCGAGCTCGGCGTCGGCAGCAAGTTCACGTTGACACTGGTAACGGGCTGACGTCGCGATACCCCGCGTGCGCACTCGTACTCGCACTCGGCGCCTGTGTGCCGAGGGTGGAGCTGCCCGTCGCGCCGTTCACGTCGCCGGCGATCCTGGCGCCGACCGATTCAGCCGCGCGACTCGCGCGCGCACTCGCGCCGACGCTGTGGATTCAACGCGACGAACCGTTCCCGCTCGTGCGCACGGCGGCGGTCGTGCATCCGACGAAGCCGATCGTCGCATATCATCTGCTCTGGCAGCATGACGTGAACGGCCAGTGGCTGCCGTGGGCGAAGCCGAGCGATGAGGAGATCGTGTGGGTCGGCTACGATCCCGCGACCGGCAAGGCGACGGACATCTGGACGTACTGGCATCACACGGTGCTGCACGCGGATTGGCGCGAGCGCGGCGCGCCGGCGATCGACGTGCAGTGGGGCAAACACGGATCGCTGCCGCATGGCGTGATCGAGAGTGATTTGCCGCGCTTCAAGACGATGAACGCGTTCTACGCCGTCGAGTTCGCGTTGTTGCCGGACATCTGGATCGGGAAGCTCGCGCACGGCGGGCCGTGGGGCTTCTTCCATTCGTACGGGCGCTATCGCGAGTACACGAACCCGCTGCAGCTGGCGGATCGCTTGGACGCGGTGATCGCGTCCGAGGATCCGCGTGATGCGCTGCATGCGGTGTTCGGGAAGAGGTACTCGAACAAGTTGTGGTGGCCCTGGGATCTGAAGTAGCCGCTGAGCGATAGGCTCAGCGCGTCCAGGTGATCGTCATCTCGTCGGTGTACGTGAGAAGATCGTTGAGAATGCGCGCGAAGATGCGATGCTCGCGCGCCGGTTCGCCCGCATGGGTCACAGGCGGAGGCGAGCGATGGTGACACGAAGCGACGTGGCCATCGAGTACGTGCTGCTCATATTCGACGATCCAGCTGTCGCGATCGATGCGTCCGAGCGCGGCATCCGTGAAGACGTCGAGGCAAATACATGGTGGATTCTTCATAGGCTGGTCTCCCGCGCGGGTGGGCCGCGCTGACTGGGACCCTACGAGCATCGGTGGAGGGGGCGGCGCGGTGAATTTTGGGCCCGTTTGGCGGAACGAAATGTTCCGGGCAGCAGAGCTTAAGTTTTTGAGAGATTGGGTTCTTCGAGGGAAAGTGGATCGGCGCGAGCCAGTCAATGAGACGACCAGTTCTGACGAGATCTGACCAGATCTGTCGCACGGCGCCAAACTCTATCGCGTCCGTACACTCCAAGGCCGTCCAGATCTGGTCAGATTTTGTCAGCCCCGGTCGTTGTCTAAAGTTTTAGCTCACCCCAGACATCGAGATTCTGTGCCGCTTCGACACCTGCTGATCGCGCTCGCTGCCGCGCAGACCCTGTCCGCACAGCGCGTAGAGATCACGTTCCCCCGCGCCGCCCACGCCGCTCCGATCACGGGCCGCGTCTACATCGCGCTCAGCAAGACCAGCGACGCGCAACGGCCACCGATCAGACAAACAGGCGAGACCGGCGTCCCGCTGTTCGGGGTCGACATCGACAACGTCGCGCCGGGCACACCGTTGATCGTCGATGCGCGCGCGTTCGGCTTTCCGGTTCGGAGTCTGCGCGACATTCCCGCGGGCGACTATTGGATCGAGCCGTTCATCAACGTTTATACGAAGTTCGTGCGCGCCGACGGGCACACCGTCTGGATGCACATGGATCAATGGGAAGGCCAGCAGTGGCAGCGATCGCCGGGCAATCTCTACGGCGAACCGATCAAGATCCACTTCGATCCTAAATCGTCCGCGCCGATCAAGCTCGTCGCCGACAAAGTCATTCCGCCCGTCACCGTGCCGGCGGACAACGAGTATGTGAAGCGGATCAAGATCCAGAGCCGCATTCTCACCAAGTGGTGGGGCCAGCCCATCTACCTCGGCGCCACGGTGCTCTTGCCGAAGGATTACGACAAGCATCCCGACGTGAAGTATCCCGTCGTCTACGACGAAGGACATTTCAGCCTCGGCGCTCCGGGCGGGTTCGGCGCGACGGGCGGACGCGGTGGACGCGGCGCGCGCGGTGGACAGAGCTTCACGGATTATTGGCTCGCCGACAACACGCCGCGCATGCTGCTGGTGACGCTGCAACACCCATCGCCCTACTACGACGATTCGTACGGCGTCAACTCGGCCAACAACGGCCCGTATGGTGACGCGATCACGCAGGAGCTGATTCCGGCGGTCGAATCGCAGTTCCGCGCGATCGGCCAGCCGTGGGCGCGACTGCTCACCGGCGGATCGACGGGCGGATGGATCTCACTCGCGCATCAGGTGTTCTATCCCGACTTCTACGGCGGCACGTGGTCCCTGTGTCCCGACGGCGTCGATTTTCGCTATCACCAGATCGTGAACATCTACGACGACGCGAACGCGTACTACATCGATCACGACTGGATGAAGGTCGAGCGCCCCACGCAGCGGCGGCCCGACGGCAACATCGTCGCGATGATGAAGGACGAGAACTGGTCGGAGCTCGCGCAGGGCGATCATTCGCGCTCGGGCGGCCAGTGGGACATCTGGGAGGCGACTTATGGCCCCGTCGGCGCTGACGGCTATCCGCAGCGGATCTGGGACAAGCAAACCGGCGCGATCGACAAGCGCGTCGCGGCATACTGGAAGGAACATTATGATTTGCGAAACATTCTCGAGACGCATTGGAGCACCCTCGGGCCCAAGCTCGCCGACAAGATGAATGTCTATGTGGGCGATGCGGATTCCTATTTCCTGAACATGGGCGTGCACATGCTCGAGACCTTTCTGAAGACGACGACCGCACCAGCGTGGTCGGGCGAGATCGTGTTTCAGCCGATGGCGCCGCATTGCTGGGGACCGCCTCTGAGCGAGCTCATTCCGAAGATGGCTGCACAGGTGGAAAAACATGCTCCTGCGGGGACATCTTCTGGCTGGCGGTATTGAGAACCGATCTGGTCAGATTTTGTCAGATTTGGTCGTATTTCAATATTGAAAACGACAACATCCGACAAGATCCGACCACATCTGTAGATCAAGGGCCGGAGTTTGTTAACACGCGCGCGAAGCCGGGGTTCTCGCCGAAATTCAGGACCATGCCGACGGGAAGGCCGGCGGTTTTGGCGTAGCGCCAGACCTGCTCGCGGTGCGGCAGCAAGACTCCTCGCGAGACTTTGACTTCGACGATCACGAGTCCTTCGACGACGATGTCGGCGCGGAAGAGACCGATGACGACGCCGTGGAAGACCATCTCGTACGGCACTTCGCGGCGGACGTTCAAGCCAAGCTCACGAAGCTGCACCGATACGCCGTTCGCGTAGAGGTACTCGGGAAACCCTGGCCCAACCTCCCGTTTCACCGCATAGAACGCGGCGATGATCTTTCTGGTGACGTCGCCGTGCAGTAATCCGCTGTTGTCAGATCCGGCCGGATCCGGTCGTTGTGAATTTGTGCTCATGCGCGACACTGCCATAGCCGCCGCGCACGACCACCATCATTCCGACGCCGCCACCATCACTCCACGATCCATTTGAACTGGCTCTTCATGAGGTTGTACGACCCACGTCCGACGTGCGTCGCCGTCACATGCAGCGGCGCCCCCGCGAACGTCCCATCCAGCTGCAACGTATCCTGCACCCGCGCCCACTTGAGCTCCGCGGTGCGGCCGCCCCTGCACCGCAACGAGAGAACGGACGCAGTCCCCCGGCCGGGCGTGCGGCCACAGCCGACGAGAGAATCCGATGTGGTCAGCACGACCCCGAATGGGCTCACCACCATCCGCCGCCACGGCGTCGCCGCATTCGACGCGGTCACCACCCACGCGCCGTCGAGCGGTGAATCCGCCGGACGATGCAGCGTCGGCGCCATCGCCACGATCGACGACAGCATCACGCTGCCCACGCCAACGGTCTTGATCGTGTTGCGCCACGCCGGCGACATGCTGTCCTGGAGCCACGTCGACGAGCGATCGATCGCCACCGCGCGGCCGCGCACGAAGAAATCGAACAGGCGCCGCGCATCGTACAACACGAGCACGGCCGCCGAGATGGTGATCATCGTCGCGTAGAGCTTGACCGGCACACCGTACGCATAGTTCAACAGCGCGACATTCGTCATCACCGCGACCGCGAGCAGCGCGCCGAGCGTTGCCGTGCGCCGGAAGCAGAGGAGCGCCACGGCCAGGAATTCCATCACCCCGCCGAAGAACGCGTAGGCGCGTGAGTATTCCATAAAGGTCCACAGGAGCATCATCGGCGACAGGTCGCCGACGCGCGTCTCGAGTGTCGTGATCGGAACCGGCGGGAACTGCTGCGGCAGCAGCTTCGCGATCGCGTAGCTCATGATCCCGAGCACGATCGAATAGCGAAGCAGCACGCGCAGTGTGCTCTCGACCCATTTCCCTTTTGGGCGGCGGCGGTCGGCGAACGCCCACGCGAGGGCACCGATCACTCCGATCGCGACGGCGAGCAGCAGTCTCGCGTACTCCTCCGAGACGTCGCCGTTATCGCCCTGATATGAGTTTTGTGTGATCCGCGCGACGTGCAGCACGTTTCGCGCAACCCACACGGCCGGCGGCGTGAAGAGGTGTCCCCAGCGCGGCGCGAGACCGGTCTCGTTGAATCCCCCGCCGCCGAGCGACGGATAGTTGTTGATGAAGAGCGGCAGATGGTACAGGCCGAACGCGATCAGCGCGAATCGTTCGGCGAAACGGCGCAGGAGACTTGGAGCTACAGGCAGCGCATCGGACGCCGGCGTGTACATTGGCGCGGGTTGCGCCTGAATCGAGGAAACAGTCATGCGATAGACTGCGCACCGGGCGTGGCGTTCGCAAGCATTTCAGCGTTATAGTATGGTCCGTGCCCTCGTCCCTCAACTGCCCCACCTGCGGCGCACCGGCGCCGAGCGCGACGGCGTCGCGGTGCGAGTACTGCGGCTCGACGCTGACGACTGTCGCGTGTCCGTCGTGCTTCGGCGCGATGTTCGCCGGCATGGACTTTTGCCCGCACTGCGGCGCGAAAGCCGCGCGTACGGTGGGCGATGCCGCGTCCGCGCTGCCGTGTCCCGGCTGCAAGGCCGAGATGCGCGCGGTGACCATCGGCACCACGCCGATGCACGAGTGCGCGGCTTGCGCGAGCCTGTGGCTCGATGCCGCAACCTTCACACAGCTATGTACGAACCGCGAGGAGCGGGGCGCCGTGATCGCCTTCGCCGATGTGACGACACGCGCGCCCACAGCGCGGTCGGCGCCCAGCGCGGCCGTTCGATATGTGCCCTGTCCGATGTGCGCGAAGATCATGAATCGCCAGAACTTTGGCCGCCGTTCGGGCGTGATCGTCGACGTGTGCAAGGGGCACGGCGTGTGGTTCGAGGACAACGAGCTGCATGCCGCGCTCGCGTTCATCGACAGCGGCGGGTTCGAGCGCGCACGCCAGGAAGACGTCAAGCAACAACTCGACGAGCAGGCAAAGCTCATTCGCGAGTTCGAGGAGAGCGGCCAGCGCTTTCGGGAGCTCGACGCCGCGATGACTCACCGCACCAAGCCCGGCGCGTCGAGTTTGCTCGAGGATGCGTTGCGCTCGTTCTTCTCGTAGCGTCGTAGGCAGGACCTCAACCAGGAGCACTCGCGTGACTCTGCGTGACTTCGTCGCCGGCGAATTGATCGACATCATCGAGTGGCTCGACGAGTCGCGCGACACGATGGTCTGGCGCTTTCCTCGGCCCAACAACGAGATCAAGAACGGCGCGCAGCTCATCGTGCGCCCGGGCCAAGCGGCGCTGCTGGTCGATCAGGGCAAGGTCGCCGACGAATTCGGACCCGGGCGGCACGTGCTGGCGACGTCGAACCTTCCGGTGCTCTCGCGACTGCGCGGGTGGAAGTACGGCTTCGCGAGTCCGTTCAAGGCCGAAGTCGTCTTCGTGAACACGACGCAGTTCACGAACCGGAAGTGGGGGACGTCGAACCCGGTGATCGTGCGCGATGCGCAGCTCGGGCCCGTTCGGCTGCGCGCGTTCGGCACGTTCTCGGTGCGCATCGAGAATCCGCACACGTTCGTCGACGAGATCGTCGGCACGAACGCCTTGTTCACGGTGGATCTCATCGGCGAGCAATTACGAGACTTCGTCGTCTCGAAAGTCTCGGGCGCGCTCGCGGAGTCTCAGGTGTCGATCTTCGATCTGGCGGCGCGCTACGGCGAGCTGGGTGCGAGCATTCAGCAGCGGGTCGCGCCGGATTTCGCGCAGTATGGATTAGAGATCTCTCAACTCGTGGTCGAGAATGTGTCGCTGCCGGCGGAGGTCGAGGCGGCGATCGATCAGCGGGCGAAGTTGGGGGTGATCGGGAATCTCGATCAGTATGCGAAACTGCAGAGTGCCGATGCCGTGCGGGACGCGGCGAAGAATCCGGGATCGGGAATGGGGGCGGTGGTCGGCCTCGGACTGGGGTCGGCGGCCGTCGCGCAGACGCAGGCACAGCCGCCCGCGGTGAATCTCGAGCCGCCGCCGGTGCCGCACGGCGACGCGTGGTATTACGTGGTAAATGGTGAGCGTCGCGGACCGACGGACTTAGCGGGACTCAAGCGGGCGGCGGCGAGCGGAGAGCTTGGTGCGGACACCCTGGTGTGGAAGGCGGGGATGGCGGGGTGGGAGGCGGTGCGAAACGTGGATGACCTCAGGCAGGTGGTTGCGACCGAGGGCACGCGAGGGTGATGCATGCTCAGGCTCGAACCCGCGTCATCGACAAGGTATTCGCGAGCCCGAAATCCGGATTGGGGCATCTGGAAGTCGAGAACGACCCGGACCAAAACTCGCCATCATTGGACGCTGTCTTGATTCGCCATATCGGCCGCCTTCCTTTACCTACAGCTTGTCGATGATTCTCTGGCGTGCTCTCCAATACTCGTCTTCATCAAGCTGATTGTCCAAGAATAGCAAATCAATCTCTCTCAGGTCCTGTGCGACGTCCCGCACTGCGCTGCGTCGCACGCCCTCCAAGACGCCGATCGCGTTAAGAGCGGCAAACAATCCACCCAGCGTCGTGGCGAAGAGGACGGAATCTCCGACGAGCGATGGGGCGGCCACTGCGATTGCTTGCCCTACGGCCAAGCCGATGACGCCAAAGCCCGTGGCCTCGCCCGCTCTGCGCGCGGTTTGTGACAGCGCGTGGTGGCGCCGGTCGTACAGTTTGGGCGACGTCACCAAGCGCGTTCAACCCTAAGTTCTTGCAGCAGCCGTTGCGCGAAAACGGCGATTTCTATCGGCACGGGATCGGTTGCACGTCGCCCGTACCGAGAATGGAAGAACCACAACGACGCCAACGTCAATGCGGCTGCAGAAAGGACGGCTCCGACGACTTGGCGCGCTTCGGGATTGCTTGCTGGCATAAAGAGCAGCACGGCGAAGGCGCCTAGCCCGCACACAGTCGAGATGGCCCGCAGACGACGCTCTGACAGCAAGACGATTCGCCCGACACGGTCGAATGCCTCGCGCTCGCGCATTCCGCTCAATATGCGAAGCCCTTCGATTACTTGTGCGCGTTTAGAACTGTCTGAATAGTCGATCCCACCCGGGAATATCTGGCGGATCGGGAAGAAGAAATCGTGTCGCCGCGCGGCTCCGAGCAGTGATGAGGCCATCCGGAAGAGGACTTCAAGACGCTCGTCATTCGACAGCTGGGCATACAAACGTCTCGAGCCGCTTTCCGCCCCGCTTCCTGCCCACGTCGTCGTCACGGTCTTTACCCCGAGAATCGAATCGGCATTAATGTGCAAGGTCTTACAGATATCGCCAGACCCTGATTCTGGCGTCTTCGGCCGAGACCGCGACTGCTAGATTGCGTTCAGCGATTGTCGCGAACGTCGGAAGCCGGCTTCTCCTACCGCTTATTCCACGGCGTGACCACCAGCTTCGGCGCTCCGTGGATATCGCGGTTCCGCCACCGCGCCGTGATCGTCCGCGTCTCTCCCGGCAGCAGCGTCACGTAGTTGTCTTCCCAAAATACGGGCAGCGCTTCCTGTCCGTCGCTGCCGACCACCCGCAACCGCACGAAGAACGCCAGCGACTTTCCAGAATTGGTAAGTGTGACGCGTGCATCGCTCGTCGTGGCTCCTCGAGTGAATCTTGCAGACGACTTCACCGAACCCGCCGGCATGGTCTTGAGCGCCGTGAAATCCGCGAACGCCTTCACCGGCGTCATGTACCAGGTCGACGTATCGGCAAGCACGTCGGGCTTGGACGACAGCCAATAAAAGTTCGTGCTGAGCGACGCGCCGGCCGCCGTCGTGAGGCGCAAATCGGCGAAATAGGCGCCGTTGACGTTGGCGGGCTCCGCCAGCGCGAACAGTTTCATGCTGCTGTCCGCCGGAAGGTCGAGCGTCGTGTCGCGCGTCGAGAGAACCGATCCGTCGATCCCCAGCGTCCGCGCGCGCAGACGAACGCCTTTGACCGCGTGCCGTTCGGCATTCACGACCGCGATGCTGCGATCATCGTACGAGTACAACACGTGCACCGGCTCGTTCGCCTTCTTCGCGCCGAAGTATCCCCCCGCGGGGAGCAGATACCAGTCGAAGAGATGCCAGTAGATCGACGGCCACGCGTTGTTGAACATCCATTGAATCACGCCCGTGGACGTGTACTTGTTGCGGCGATACGCCTCGAACATCGCGCGCTCGCCCTCGTACGTCATCAGCTGCGACGTCGAGGTGTACTCTTCCGCCGTCGTCGGCGCGCCGAAGCGTGTCGAGAGCGCGGTGTTGAATCGATCGAGCAGATGCGTGAACTGTCCGCCCGCCGCGTGGAAGAGCCACACGCTGTCGAGTGGCCACTTGATGTCGCGCTCGGGCATCATGCGGCGAATGCTCTCGATGGGCGGCACCGCCGCGCCGGGACTCGTCTCGGTGTTGTAGCCCCACCCCCCCCCGTGTGTCGCGTCCTGCATCCAATAGCCCGGCGGCACCCAATCGTACGGGCCGGTCATCTTCACGCCGCTCGCGCCGGAGAATTGCGCCGGCTTGGCGCTGGCCGACGACACGGTCGGATTCGGCCAATGCTCGCTCCTCTCGATGCCGAGGTACATCTGCTCGACGTCGGCCGGCGGCGGATTGTCGCTGCCGTTGAGCCAAACGAAGACGCTCGGATGCGCGCGCAGCCGACGAATCTGATCGCGCAGCGACAACCCCGCGACCATGTGCTGCTCGGCGCCCCACTTCGGCCATTCCTCGAATGCCTCGCAACACACCCAACCCGTCATGACGAGAAGGCCCAGGCTGTCGGTGCGCTCGAAGAAACGATCGTCCTCGTAGTTGCCCTCGAGGCGAAGCGTGTTGAGGTGCATGTCGAGCGCGTAGCGAAGCTGATCGTCCTGGCGCTGCGGTTGCGGGCGGAAGAACATGTCGGGCGCCCAACCGCCCCCGCGAATGAGAATGCGGCGGCCGTTCACGCGAAACAGCGCGGCACCGGACGGCGTCATCTCTGACGTCACTTCGCGAATACCAGTTCGCAAATGCTGATGATCGGAAGTTGCGCCGCCGATCGCGAACGCGACATCGAGATCGTACATCTCCGGAGACCCAAGCTCGGCGGGCCACCACAACCGCGGATTCGTCATGTGCGCCGCGGGCAGTTCGACGTACGAGCTGTCGCGCGCCGCGACGGTGAAGCGTTGATGCACGCGCATGCCGCCGATCGTCGCCGACAGTTCGCCACTGACCGCGCTATCCGCGAGATTCTTGAGATTCGTTCCAATGGTGACGTCGGCGGAGTGGCGGGTCGTATCGACTTTGCTGATGACGACCGGATAGCGCACGGCGACGTCGCCCGTCGTCGCGAGATACACCGGCTTCCACAAACCCATGTCCTTGTCGGGCGGCGACGGATTCCAATCGACCCACGTCGTTTGCAAATCGGGCGGTGTCGGCGCGGTGATCTCGACGGCGAGCGCATTCTCGCCGTTCTTCGCGAGATCGGCGGTGACGTCGTACTCGTAGCGGCGATAGGTGCCGGCGACCTGCGTGGAGTCGGCGATCCGCTTGCCGTTCAGCCAGATGTTCGCGCGATAGTTGATGCCGTCGAACTGCAGCGTCACATGCTTGCCGCGCGCGGCCGACGCCTTAAAGGTCGTACGATACCACCACGGCACCGCGTACGGGCTCGAGGGGTCCATCGGCAAGTGCACGAAGTTCAAGCCGATGTTGTACGTCATGCCCGGGATGGAGCGCAGGTTCATGCCGAAGAAGGGATCCTTGAACACGCCGGCGTCGACGAGCGCGCCGACGACCGTGGACGGGACCGTGGCCGCGTACCAATCGCCGCCGTGATACGACGGCGAAGAGATGCGTGCGCCGTCCGTGCCGACTTTCGCGGAGGATTGAATGCGCCAGCCGTCGTGAAGTGCGCGGCGGGTCTGGGCGCGGGCCGTGGCGGCGCCAAACAGCAACGCGATTGTCATCCCGAGCGGAGGTGCGTAGCGCCGGAGTCGAGGGACCCCCGTACGCCGAGGAGAGCCGCTGCTTCTCCGCCGGGACGGGGGTCCGTCGACTCGCTGCGCTCGCTCAGGATGACACGTAGCGTTCCAATGACAACGGAGTAAGACTTTCATCATACCGCCTCCACGAGGCCAAACGGCCAGCGCTTGGTATTCCACGACCACAGCAGAAACGCCAGCCCGCCGAGCGCGAGCACGCCGACGCCGAACAGCAGCACGCGCGCGTCGGTGGTGGCAAAGACGAAGATCCATCCGAAGAGCGCGACCAGCCCCGGCACCGGATACAGCCACATCTTGTACGGCCTCGGCATATCCGGCGCGCGTTTGCGCAATAACATCAGCCCGAAGATCTGTCCCATGAACTGCACGAGAATGCGCGTCACGATCAGCGCATCGATCACAGTGCCGAGCGAGAAGAAGCCGGCGACGATCGAGATCACGCCGAGGACGAGCAAGGAGACATATGGAAAGCCTTTCGTGGGATGCAACCGGCCGAACACACGGAAGAAATACCCACTCTCGGCAGCCGCATACGGAATACGCGAGTAGCCGAGCAGCAGCGCGAAGACCGAGCCGAACGCGGTCCAGAGCACGAGGAGCGTGAACACCGTTGCGACTTTCGTTCCGAACAACGTCTGCATGAAGATCGATACGACGAAATTCGACTCCGGATGAGCGCTCGCCGGTACGAAACTGCGCCACGGCACGACGCCGATGATCGACAAATTGATGCCGAGGTAGATGACGGCGACCGCGGCCGTGCTGTAGAGAATGGATTTCGGAATGACGCGGCCGGGATCGCGCACCTCGTCGCCGATGTAACACACATCGTAGTAGCCGAGGTAGTCGTAGATGCCGATGCGCGACGCGGCGCCAATGCCAAGGAAGAAGCCGATCGAGAAGTTGAACGCGCCGGGCGGAAAGTCGAACGCCACGCGCGGATTGAAGTGGAACATGCCGGCGACGATCACCGCGAGCACCGTGACGAGCGTGCCGATCCACAGCGCAATGGTGAGCTTCGCGATCGAGTGAATGCGCCGGTACAGGAGCGCGATGTTGACGATGCCAATCACCGTGACGAGCGCGATCTCCTGCGGCCGCGTCATCCCCTTCCAGATGTAGCTCGTGTAGTCGCCGAAGCCGATGTAGCCCGACGCGATCTCGAGCGGTCCGCTGAGCACGAACTGCCACACGAAGAGGAACGCCATGAGACGGCCGAACCGTTGGCTGCCGAACGCTTCGCGAAGGTAGTGAAACGATCCGCCGGAGCCCGGCATCGCGGCGCCGAGCTCGCTCCAGACCATGCCGTCGCAGATGACGATGACCAGGGCAACGATCCATCCCAGCATCGCCTGCGGGCCGCCCAGCGCCGACATCAGGAGCGGAATGGTGATGAACGGACCAACGCCGATCATGTTGGTCATGTTCAACGCGGTGGCCGGCAGGAGGCCGAACCGGCGCGTCAGGTGCGGCTGGTCGGGCGGCACGGAGGCGTCGGGGACTGCTGTCGGGTTCGCAGGGTCGGCCATTCGGCGCTCTCGGGTGATCGTGTTTTTTCGTCAACGAGCACGTCAACGAGCACGTTAGCCACCTCTGCAACATCTGCAACCTCGGCGCCATCATTGCGCGGGCCGGAGTGACCCGGCATGTTCGGCGAATCATGAGACCCCTTTCCCTGACGCTCGCGATCCTCGCGCTGATCGCCGGCTCCCGCGTCGCCGCCGCGCAGCGGGATGCCGTCGCTCGCGGCGGCGACACGTCGTTCACGCGCGCCGACGCGCAGCACGACATGGCGCTCCTGATGAAGATTCGAAATCCGCACGGCGTGCAGTCGCTCGAGCAGGTCACGCTCGGCGGCAGCAAACAGTGGATCTCCATTCGCGGGACCAACCGCGACAACCCGCTAATGTTGTTCATCCACGGCGGCCCCGGCGATGCGATGATGACACGCGAATGGGCGTTTCAACGGCCGTGGGAGGACTTCTTCACCGTCGTGCAGTGGGATCAGCGCGGCGGCGGAAAGAACGCGCTCGCCGACACGTCGAAAGCGATGCAGGCCACGTTCTCGGTGGCACGCGACGTCGCCGATGCCGAAGAGCTCGTGGCATTGCTCCGGCAGCGATTCGGAAAGCAGAAGATCGTCATCGTCGGCCATTCGTTCGGGACGGTGATCGGATCCGAGCTCGCGGCGCGTCACCCGGACTGGGTCAGCGTGTATGTGGGCATCGGCCAGGCGTCGCCGAATGGCGAGTCGATGCTCTACGACGACGTGCTCGCGCTGGCGCACGCGGCGAAGAACGCGACGGCCGTGGCGCAGCTCGATTCCATGAAAGGCTATCCCAACGTGCCCGGTGCCGCGCTCGCGCGCGACGTCGCCACGCTGCGCCGATGGTCGCGCTTTTTCGGCGGTGCATGGTACGGCGACCAGGACTGGTCAGCGTACTCCGCGATTCAGTGGCTTGGTCCCGAATACACCGACGCCGAGATGCGCGCGTTCGGTCCCGCGGAAGGACGCGTCACGGCACGCGTGCTCAGCGCCGACTTCTTCGGCCAGGACGCGAAACTTGCGCGTCACTTCGATGTGCCGGTCGTGTTCATGATGGGCCGGCACGATCTGCACACGCCGTACAGCGCGGCGAAGCGCTACTTCGACAGTCTCACGGCGCCGAGCAAGCGGTTCGTGACGTTCGAGGAGAGCGCGCACGTGCCGTTTCTCGAGGAGCCTGGGCACTTTCTCGAAGCGTTGCTGCGGGACGTGCAGCCGCTCGCCGCCGAGCGCGCCGAGGCTTGGACGTCGTTGTTCGACGGCAAGACACTCTCGGGCTGGCACGGACTGGGCTACGAGAAGACGCCGCCTGGATTGTGGGTGGTAGAGGACGGCGCCATCGTCCGCGTGCCGAACGGGCGCGCGCCCGTGCAGGCCGACGGGCAGCCACTCACGGGAATGGATCTCATCTCCGATCGCGCGTTTCGTGATTTCGAATTGTCGTGGGAATGGAAGATCGCGCCGGGCGGCAACAGCGGACTGAAATACAACGTCTCTGAATCGTTGTCGACGCACATGGATCCGCCGCATGCCGCCAAGGGCTGGGAATATCAAATGCTCGACGATTCGCTGGCCGAGGACAACAAGCTCGCCACGCATCGCACCGGGGCGCTGTACGACATGTTCGCGTCCAGCGAGCCCGGCGCGACGCGCCCCGCGGGCGAATGGAATTCGTCGCGCTTGATCTTCGTGGGCAATCACGGCGAGCATTGGTTGAACGGCGTCAAGGTCGTGTCGTTCGATCTCGGGACGCCGGCGTTCGACTCGGCGTTCGCGAAGAGCAAGTACGCGAAGTATCCGTCGTGGTTTCCAATCCGGCGCGCGGGACAGATCGTGCTGCAGGATCACGACGCGGGCGTGTGGTTTCGGAACATCAAGATTCGGGAGATCAAATGAGCGTCGATCGCCGCGAGTTTCTCAAGACGTCGTCGGTGGCCGGACTCGGCGCACTGGCCGCGCCGCTGCTGCGCCGCACCGGACCATCACCAAACGAGAAAGTCGTCGTCGCCGTCATCGGAGTGAACGGGCGCGGCGTGGTGCACGCGCAAAATTTTTCGTCGAGCGGCAATAGCGAGGTGGCGTACATCTGCGACGTCGACAGCAACGTCGTATCGAAGGGTGTGAGCGCCGCGACGGGGCAAGCGAAGGCGCCGAAGGTCGTCGGTGATTTCCGCCGTGTGCTCGACGATAAGTCAGTGGATGCGATCTCGATCGCGGTGCCCGATCACTGGCACGCGCCGATGGCGCTGCTGGCGCTCGCCGCGGGAAAGCACGTCTATCTCGAGAAGCCGAGCGGGCACGATCCGCACGAGGACGAGCTGCTGATCCGTGCGGCGACGAAGTACCGAACGCACGTACAGCTGGGCACGCAGCGGCGGTCGGGACCGCGGTTCTTCGAGGCGGTGCATGCGCTGCGCGACGGCGTGATCGGCACACCGTATCTCGCGCGGGCGTGGTACGCGAACACGCGCGTGGGTATCGGCAAGGGCAAGGTCGTGCCGGTGCCATCCAATCTCGATTATGAGTTGTGGCAAGGCCCGGCGCCGCGCACGCCGTATCGCGACAACGTCATTCACTACAACTGGCACTGGTTCACGCGCTGGGGCACGGGTGAGATCTGCAACAACGGCACGCACGAGATCGACGTCGCGCGTTGGCTGCTCGGCGTCGACTATCCGATCACGGTGGATTCGGTCGGGACGCGCCAGCATTTCGCGGACGATTGGGAATTTCCGGACACGCAGGATGCGACGTTCGAGTTCCAGGGCGGCAAGACGATCGTCTGGCACGGGCAGAGCTGTAACGGCCTGCCGATGTACGGCCGCGCGCGCGGGACGATGATCCTGGGTACGAACGGCAGCATGATCATCGATCAGGATGGATATGAGATCTCTGATATCAAGGGGAAGACGGTCACGCAGACGGCCGTCGTGCAGGCGGGCGATCCGCTGAACACCGTCGGCGACGATGCGCTGACCATGCTTCACATGAAGAACTTTCTCGACGCGATACGGACGGGTGCGAAGCTCAATGCGCCGATTTCGGATGGGGCGAAGACCGGGATGCTGTGCCATCTCGGGACCATTTCGCAGCAGACGGGGCGGAAGCTGCGTATCGATCCGGCGACTGGGCGGATTGTCGGCGACGCGGACGCGATGATGCGGTGGGGGCGTGAGTATGCGGCAGCGTGGGCGCCCGTGGGGTGAAGGGCAGAGCGCACGCGGACTAACGCGGGCACATCGCGGGCTCACGCGGACGAACACCAGAACACCAGAACACCAGAACACGCGAGAAAAAAAGCACAACCCACGAACTACAATCTCGCTCAGCTCGCGGAGTCCCTGGTGTTCGTCCGCGTTAGCCCGCGATGTGCCCGCGTTGGTCCGCGTGCGCCCTCCCCAGTCTTACCGATTGACGAACACCTCCAACGCCCCTTTCCGCGAATTCTCGAAAATGTACCGTTTGAAGCTCGGCTTCGGCCCGAAGTGCAACAGCATCCCGAGCTCCATTCGCGTCGCCCGTAGATAGTTCAATACTTGTTTGTCGTACGACTCGTCGAACGCCCTCGACGCTTTGATCTCGACGACGACCCGACCTTCAATGATGAAATCCGTTCGATACCGTCCAATCGGCCGGCCATCGTAGAAGACGTCGACGGGTTGTTCGCGAGTGAACCGGATGCCGTGTCGCTCGAGCTCGATCTCGAAGCCCGCACCGTACACACTTTCCAGAAAGCCATACCCCAGCTTGTCATACACGGCGTAAAACGCGCCGATGATGCGACCGGTCAGGTCTGCGTCCTTCAGGTTTTCCGACATGCCCACACATTGACGCGCCGACAATTATTCGGCGCCACCCAACCGACTCGCGCGACATCGTTCGACCGCGCATCACACCGCCGCCGTGATTGTCTCCGCGCCAAAGATCTCCGTGCCATCGGGCGCCGGCGGCGCGAATGCGGCTCCACAATGCTCGCATCGCTCAGGCGACACGACGCGCATGCGGCCGCAATGCGGGCACCGCTCTCGCGCCGGACGAGAGACGAGCGCCAGCATCAACACCAGACCGTTCAGACCAAACGCCAGCGCGACCACCGCCCATGCCACCGTGCGCCGAGCGTCGAACGCATACCGTCGCGCGATGGCAATGACGGCCGCGGCACTGATCAGCGCGGCAAGGACGGTCAGCGTCCACATGAGCGGCGTGTCCAAATCCCCCGGCGCGTTTCCGAGAATGATGTCATTCACCCGCTCGGCCACACGTTCCACCAGCGGCACGCCGAACGCGGCGACGGGCGTCGTCCAGTCGGTATGCGACTCCGGCGGGTGCGAGGTTTCCGGCAACGTGTACCGCGCCGCGACGGTCGATCCATCACGAATCTCGAATACCCGCTCCGGCGCGTGCGCCTCGGCGTGCCGATCCAGCGTTCCCCAGCGTGGCGAGTAGCGCACGAACGTCGGAGTGCCGGGCGCAAACGTTGGACGAACGACCGTCACAATTCCATAGCCCGCGACCGATGGATCGTGCGCGAGATGCGCGACGGGCGTGCCGGCCATCGATTGGACATACACCGCGCGATCCGTCGCCACCGCATAGAAACGCTGCGTGCTGTCCACCGGCGGGCCCGAATCTCCGCCGCGCGGCAGGAATGGATTCTCCGTGGACTCGCTGAGCGACGCCGACGCCACCGTCTCACCCGGCGGCGCCATGAAGATTCGCTGAATGGCGCGATGCTCGAGACTCGCGCGATACACCGCGTGAGAGAACGTGAATAGCATCTGCTGCGGAAAATATCCCGGACCCGCGCGCAGCGTCCCCGCGAAGCGTTCGCTGGGTTCGTCGAGCCCCTCGTGGAAGCCCGCGGGCCCAAGCCAGCCGATCTGGCGCGCCGTGCGCGGATCGTATGCCGCGACGAGACCCTGCCTGGGGATATAGTACCACAACAGTAAGTTCATGCCGCCGGCGTACAACTGCTGGTACACGCGATCGGGGGCCCGGTATCCGGTCGGCGTCATCGTCGCAAACCAGCGGTCGGGCACGAGCGGCATCTCCGGCGCGGCGAGCACGCCGTCGCCGATGTGCCGCCACGACGCGCTGTCCGCGTATTCCGGAATCGGCCGTCCCTGAAGATCAGTAACCGCAATCACTCGCTCGCCGGGCGATCGGATGCCGCCGAACGACGTCGTCACGCGCACGAATTGCCCGTGCGAGTCGAGCACCGTGGACGTCGTTCGGAAATCCTCCGACGCTTGCGCGCTCTGAAAGAGTGACAGAATCGCGTACAGGATCAGACCCGCGATCTGAACGCCAAGCAGAACATTGACGCCAAGCGCCAGCCGCGCACCTCGCGGTTGCGACTCATAGCCGCCGATGGCGGTGAACGTCGCACGCGCCGCGATCCCCGTGACGATCACGCCGACGACGACCGCCAGTAACGCCTGCCAGAATTCGTTGACGCTCAGCACCAGCACCGAGCAGATGATGGCACCGCCCAACGCGAAGACGCCCCGGTCGAAGAATCGCTTCGCGCGAAGCGTCATCAACATCCCGGCGAACACGTACGCGAGCCCGGCGCAGAGATCGGCGACGTCGGGCAGCATCAGGCGCGCGTCGTACGGCGCGGCGCGATGCCCCGGCACCGCCAGCCACGCCGCGTGCAGCAGCATCGGCACGCCGGCCGCAACGAGATACAACAGCGCCGCCGCAATCGCCTTCGACGCGAAGATGAGCGACGCGTCGGCGGGACGATGCAACAGAAACGCACGCGCGTCGCCGTAGCGATCGTCACGCGTGACGGCACGACCGAGCATCAACGCGGCCAGCGCGGCACTGAGCATGAACAACGAGAGCCCCGTTCCGAGACCGGTGTTGCCCACGCCGACTTCGACGGTCGTCGTCATCTCGGTGCCAACGCCGACCGGCCGTCCAAAGGCGCGGATGCCCGGTTGGCTCATGCCATATGAGGCGACCAGCAACAATCCGATGATGACGAATGCGACCAGCCCCGCCGTCGCGTGCTCGCGCATCTCGCGCACCGTCATCGTGCGAAGCGTCTTCACGCCACACCCCCGAGGAACGATCCACGGACGTCGCGCTCGCCCAGGTAGCCGGTGAGTGCGTCGGCGAAGTTGAGCGGCACTTCATCCACGATCGGCGCGCCGAGCGAATGCAGCACACGCTGCGTCTCGTCGTCGGGACGCGCGATCGTGAGCCACAGCGCGTCCGTCGCCGTGCGAGCGTGCAACATCCCGCGAATGGGCGGCAGATTCGGCGGCACGCTGCCCGCGGCGAACTGCAGCCGGAACTGCGAGATGCTCGAGCGGAAGGCATCCACCGAACAGCTCGCGCGCAGTACGCTGCGATCGAGAATGGCGAGATGGTCGGCGACGCGCTCGACGTCGTCGAGGAGGTGCGACGAAAAGAAAATGGTGCGATCCGCGGCGCGCGTGACGTACAACATCGACTCGAGCAGCGCGCGCCGCGCGACGGGATCGAGGCCGAGCGCGGGATCGTCGAGCACGAGAAGCTCGGGCTCGGGCGCGAGCGTGATGGCCAGCGAGAGTCCGGCACGCTCGCCGCGCGAAAGACTCCCCGCCTTCGTCTCGCGATTCAGCCGGAAGTGACCGACGACCGAGTCGAAGATCCTCTGGTTCCACCGCGCGTAGAACGTCGCTTGATACGCGCCCAACTGCTCGACGGTCATCCAGTCGTAGAGCGCGTGCGACTCGGACATGTAGCCGATCCGCGCCCGCGTCTCGGGCGAGATGCGCCGGCCGTCGTCGCCAAGCACGCGGGTTCCGCCGCGCGTCGGCTCGAGCAGGCCGAGCATGATGCGAATCATCGTCGTCTTGCCGGAACCGTTGCGGCCGAGAAACGCGAAGACGCTCCCTCGCGGAACGTCGAGCGAGACCTGATCGAGCACGCGTCGCCTGCCGAAGTAGTGCGTGACATCGCGGATGCTGATGACGGCGTCGGACCTCATCGATGGCCTCCTTTGCGCGCCGCTTTCACGCGTCGCGCGACGTGTTCGACGATCTCGTCGGGCTCGTACCCGAGCACGAATGCTTCCGAGACGAAGGTGGAGACAGCCTGCTCCATGCGCCGCGCGCGTTCGGGCCCGCTGTAGATCCGCCGGCGCTCGGAGAGATACATGCCGCGTCCCGAGCGCGCTTCGATGATCCCGTCGCGCGACAGCTCGGCATACGCGCGCGCGACGGTGTTCGGGTTCACGACGAGCTGCTCGGCCAGGGCGCGCACGCTGGGCAGCGCCTCGTCGTCGCGGAGGCGGCCCGCGATCGCGGCGGCGCACACCTGCTCGACGATCTGCCGATAGATCGGCACGGTGCTGCCCGGGTGGACGACGATGGCGAGTGACATAGTGTACTAGTTCAATTAGTACACTAGGCACGGCACCGCGTCAAGAGACCGCGATCGGTGACAGAGTGGCACACCGGCTGTCAATCCGAGCCGCAGGCGAGGAATCTCGCCACGACGGAGGGACGTCCCTCTACCGGGACGTTAAATCCCTCGCTTCGCTCGGGATGACTTTGCTGGCTACGATCCGCCGCGCACGCTCGATCACCGGACGATCCACCATCGTCCCGTTCAACGCGAACGCCCCCTCGCCCGGCCGTTTGTCCGCCTCGGCCAGGATCGACTCCGCCCATGCCATCTCCGCGGCGGTCGGCGCGAACAGGCGATTGAGCGGCGCAACCTGCCGCGGGTGAATACAGAGTTTTCCCGCGAACCCAAAGCGGCGGCTTCGCTCGGCGTCGCGAGTCAATGCCGCTTCGTCGTCGATGCCGATCGTCACCGCATCGATCGGCGGCGCCAGTCCGGCAATGCGCGACGCCAGCACGATCCGCGAGCGCGCGTACGCGAAGGTGTCGTCTCCCTCGAGCATGCCGGTATCGAGCTCGAAGTCGAGCGCGCCGAAGACCAGTCGTTCGACGCGCGGAGCGTGCGCGACTTCCAGCACGTTCCACACGCCGCCCGCCGTCTCGACGATCGGCACGATCTGAAACTCGGCCGGCAGACGGGCATCGGCGCGCTTGATGTCGCCCGGCAGCTCGACTTTGGGCAGCAGCACGCCGGTGACGTCGAGATGCGCGGCAACCTCGATGTTCGCATCGAACCATTCGGTGCTCGCCGCATTCACTCGAACGTAGACGGGCACCGACGCCGGCAACTCGGTGCGAGCGAGACCGGCGCACGCCGCCGCTTTGTCAGCCGGCGTGACTGAGTCCTCGAGATCGATGATGACGCGATCCGCGCCGCTCGCCGCCGCTTTGGCAAAACGTTCCGGACGATTCGCGGGCACGAACAACCACGACCGTGCGGGCGACGTCAGCGCGTCCATGCTTCCGCCTCCACGCCGTCGGACCACAAGTGAAAGTGACCGCGATCGACCGCCGGTTGGCCGTGCAGCGTGAGCGGTTCATTCGCGAATGCCGGACGCGTGGCCTTGAACTGAAAGCGCGTCACCGTTGCGTTGTGCGTGTTGGCGGCGAGCAGATCGAGCAGCAGCGTCGCGATGAGCGGACCGTGCACCACGACATTCGGATACCCCTCGGACTCGGCATACTGTCGATCGTAGTGAATGCGGTGGCCGTTGAACATCAGCGCGGAATATCGGAAGAGGAGCACCTCATTCGGACTGAGGGTACGCAACCATGTCGACGGCCGCGCCTCGGCGGAACGCAGCGGCGCGCGATCGGCCCCACGATACACGAGACCCTGATCGTCCTCGAGCAGCATCTCCTTTCCAGCGCGCACGGCATGGTGCACGGTGACGAAGACGAGCGGGCCGGCTCTTCCCTGCTTCTCTTCGATGTTCGCGATGGTCGATTCGCGCACCAGATGTTCGCCGACACGCAGTGGACGATGCCACACGAGCCGGCTGCCGGCCCACATGCGCCTGGGCAGCTCGACGGGCGGGAAAAACCCGCCGCGGCGCGGATGCCCGTCGTCACTCAGCTCGCTCGTGCGCGTGAGGGGTGGAAACAATGCCCAGTAGATCGCGGGTGGTACGTCGTCGCCTTCGCTCACCGCGGGCGCGTCGTGATCGAGCGTCGCGTGCCACGCCGCGACGCGCGATGGCGTCACCCAATCGTCGTGCGATTCGCGCCGGCCGATCCACTGCGAGAGTTGGTCCATGAGCCTGTTATTCCGAGCGTAGCGCTGTCATTCCGAGCGTAGCGAGGAATCTATCGTCTCGCGTAGAGGGCCGTAGATTCTTCATCGACCACTCTATCTGGACGAAAGATTCCTCGCCTTCGGCTCGGAATGACTGATTACGAGGACTCGGAATGACTGATTACGAGGACTCGGAATGACTGACTACGAAGACATACGACAACCGGTTCGCGCCCTGTGCGCCGAATTTCCCTCGGCCTACTGGCAGCGCGTGGACGAGGCGCGGGCGTACCCCGAAGAATTTGTCGATGCGCTGACGAAGGCCGGCTGGCTCGCGGCGCTCATTCCGCAGGAGTACGACGGCGCGGGGCTCGGGCTTGCCGAAGCTTCGGTCATCATGGAGGAGATCAATCGCAGCGGCGCGAACGCCGGCGCATGTCATGGGCAGCTTTACAACATGGGCACGGTGCTGCGGCACGGATCCGACGCGCAGAAACGCGAATATCTGCCGCGCATCGCTCGTGGCGAGCTTCGGCTGCAGTCGATGGGCGTCACCGAACCGACGACCGGCACCGACACGACGAAGACCAAGACGACCGCGGTGCGGCGCGGCGATTCGTACATCGTCAACGGCCAGAAGGTGTGGATGTCGCGCGCGCAGCATTCCGACTTGATGATTCTGCTCGCGCGCACGACGCTGCTCGCCGAGACGCAGCGCAAAACCGAGGGGCTTTCTCTTTTCATCGTGGACATCAAGGCCGCGCTTGGAGCCGGGCTCACGCTCAAGCCGATTCGCAACATGGTGAATCACGAGACGAGCGAGGCGTTCTTCGAGGACGTGGAGATTCCGGCGGCAAATCGGATTGGCGAGGAAGGCAAAGGATTTCGCTACATCCTCGACGGCTTGAACGCCGAGCGGACGCTCATCGCGGCCGAATGCATCGGTGACGGATACTGGTTTGTCGATCGCGCGACGCACTATGCGTCGGAGCGAGTCGTGTTCGACCGGCCGATCGGGCGCAATCAGGGCGTGCAATTTCCGATCGCCGAGAGTTACATCGAAGTCGAGGCGGCGAATCTCATGCGCTGGAAAGCGTGCGAGCTCTTCGACGCCGGCGAGCCCTGCGGCGCCGAGGCGAACATGGCGAAGTATCTCGCGGCGAAAGCGTCATGGGAAGCTGCGAACGTGTGCCTCCAGACGCATGGCGGCTTTGGATTCGCGGCGGAGTTCGACGTCGAGCGCAAGTTTCGCGAGACGCGGTTGTATCAGGTGGCGCCGATCTCGACGAATCTGATTCTTTCGTATGTCGCCGAGCACGTGCTCGGGCTGCCGAGGTCGTTCTGATGTCGGCCTTGCCGCTCGAGGGAATGACGGTCGTGGCGCTGGAGCACGCGGTGTCCGGGCCGCTGTGTACGCGACATCTCGCGGATTATGGCGCGCGGGTGATCAAGATCGAGCGTCCCGAGGGCGATTTCGCGCGCGGCTACGACGAGTCGGTGCATGGCTTGTCATCGTACTTCGTGTGGCTCAATCGCGGCAAGGAGAGTGTGGTACTGGATCTCAGGGAGGCGAGCGGGCGCGACGCCCTGGATCGGCTGCTCGCGCGCGCTGATGTATTCGTGCAGAACCTGGGACCGGGATCGGCGGCGCGTCTCGGCGTCGATTACGAATCTCTAAAGGCGCGATTTCCGAAGCTCATCGTCACGGACATCTCGGGATACGGCGAGCCCGGCCCCATGCGGGACAAGAAAGCCTATGACCTGCTGCTGCAGGCCGAGGGTGGATTGCTCTCCGTGACCGGCAGCGACGATTCGCCGGCGCGATGCGGCGTGTCCATCGTGGACATCGCCGCCGGTATGTATGCGTTCTCGGGAACGCTCCTGGCGCTCATGCAGCGCGCTCGCGACGGACACGGCACCGCGGTCTCGGTGTCGATGCTCGACGCGGTCGCCGAGTGGATGTCGCAGCCTGTGTATTTCGGCCGCTATGGCGAAGCGCCGCCTCGGCGAAGTGGTGCGTCGCATCCGACGATCGCGCCGTACGGGCCGCATCGCACCGGCGACGGCGAAGTGATGCTCGGCATTCAGAACGAACGCGAGTGGTCGCGCTTCTGCGCCGAGGTGCTGGAGCAGCCGAGCCTCGCGGCGGACGAGCGATTCGATCGCAACACCAAGCGCGTCGCGAATCGTGGAGAGCTGACACGAATCATCGAAGACGTGTTCATGCAATCGAGCAGCGAGCAGATCGTCGCGCGGCTCGACGCCGCCGAGATCGCGAACGGACGCGTGAACGATGTACATGGTGTCGCGGTGCACGAGCAGCTTCAGGCGCGCGGTCGCTGGGCCGACGTGCAGACGGAGAATGGATCGATCGCGGCGCTGCGGCCGCCCATCGACTTGCGCGGGTCGACTGCATCGATGGGCGACGTGCCGACGCTTGGCCAACATACCAAAGCGGTACTGAAGGAGCTCGGTCTATGAGCGCGGAGCGCGAGTTGGCGACGTTCGCGGCGAGTGTGACGCTGGAGAACGTGCCGCACCCAGTCCTCGAGATGATCGAGTCGCTGATGGTCGACTGGTACGGCTCGGCGGTAGCGGGCAAGGACGGCCGGCCGGTGCTGGCGATGCGTGACTTCGCGCGCGCGATGGGTCCGGCGACGGGACCGTGTACGATCGTGCCGACGGGAGAGAAGACGACCGCCGCGTTCGCCGCCTTGATCAACGGCGCGTCGTCGCACGTGGTCGAGCAGGACGACGTGCACAACGGATCGGTGTTTCATCCGGCGACCGTCGTGTTCCCCGCCGTCATCGCGGCGGCGCAGCAGGAGAATGCGACGGGCGCGGCCGTGCTGGCGGCGTCGATCGTCGGTTACGAAGTCGGCATTCGCATCGGCGAATTCCTCGGACGGTCGCATTACAAGATCTTTCATACGACGGGAACGGCGGGCACGGTCGCCGCGGCGGCCGCGGTCGGGCGATTGCTCGAGCTCGACGCGGAGCAGATCCAGCACGCGATGGGATCCGCGGGCACGCAGGCCGCCGGATTGTGGGAATTCCTGCGCGACGCCGCGGACTCGAAGCAGCTGCACACCGCCAAAGCGGCGTCGGACGGCTTGCTGGCGGCGTATCTCGCGCGCGAGGGTGTCACCGGCGCGCGCGCGATTCTCACCGGCGAGCAGGGCATGGCGGCGGGCATGTCCAGCGATGCCGATGCGTCGCGACTCACCGACCGTCTGGGCACGCGGTGGGCGATTTTAGAGACTTCATATAAGTGGCATGCGTCGTGCCGGCACACGCATCCGTCCGCCGACGCGCTGCTCGATCTCATGGCGCGCGAGTCATTGTCGCACACGGACATTGCGTCGATCACGGCGCGCGTCCATCAAGGCGCGATCGACGTCTTGGGGAAGGTGGATCGCCCTACCAACGTGCATCAAGCCAAATTCTCGATGGGCACCGTGCTCGGTCTGATCGCCGTGCACGGCGCGGCGGGCCTTCGCGAGTTCGACGAGCACGGACTCACCGATGCGCGTGTGACGTCGCTGCGCGACCGGGTGCGCATGGTGTGCGATCCGGAGGTCGATGCCGAGTATCCGCGGCGGTGGATTGGGCGGGTGGAGGTGGAGACCACGGACGGCCGTCGATTGAGCGGGCGCGCGGATGTGCCGAAGGGTGATCCAGGGAATGCGTTGTCGCGCGAGGAGATCGAGGAGAAGGCCGTGCGACTGGGGGGCGCCCGCGAGGTGATCGGACGTATTCGCGCCATGGAGGACACCGCGTCGGTACGCGAGCTCTTCTCAACTGCTTGACCACGGACAGACATCGGACGTCCACGGATAGGCACGGAAACGGCGTTGAATTCGTTTAGTATGTTCTTTTTTTCTTTTGGAAGAGCAACTTCATACGCCTTTTTTCGATGCTGTTTCCGTGCCGATCTGTGGATGTCCGCCGTAGTCCATGGTAGGCTCTTTCTGCCCTTGTCGGTCTAGATGAACGGCGGCCGCCATTTCCACGGCCAGAACTCGCGCGCGACGTCGGCCAGCGCCTCGCCGGCGAGCCCTGTCACTCCGTCGCGAAGGCCCTCTCCGACGTGGAAGCCTCCCGGCCGCACACTCGTGACGAGCACGCCGCTTACCAGTTCTGTCACAGGATTCAAGATCGATAGATGGATGCCGTTCGGGGACGTCACTCGAAACGGGCCGGTCAGCGCGTTGAACCATCGCGATGCGCGGGTGTCACCATCGCCGCAGCTGCACGGCCAGTAGCGGAGATTGCGCTCGTCGAGAATGCGCGACGCGCCGAAGCGCAGCGTATGAGAGATCGCGACCTGCCCGTATCGCTCACCGACGCGGTCCTCGAACCCGCGCCAGGTACGCGGAAACTGTTTCGGGCGGCCGCGCCATTGATCGAAACCGGCAAGGCCGAAGCCACGCAGCACGCTTCGCGGGCCGACCATGCCGTGCAAATAGTCGGAGACCGTCGCCGGTGTGTAGATCGAATCGGCGCGCGCGCGCCTGTTCGTGGTGGTGTCCTGCGCGCCGATCGTCGTCGGTAACAGCAGCGCGATTGCAATGGTCGTCCGGATCATTGGCGTTATACTATAGCTTCTGCCGCTCTCCGTCGCGGCGATTTCGTGCATGGGCGCGCGCTTCTCGTGGCCGCGGCTGGGCGCGCTCCATAAGCGACGCAGTGTACTCGCGGCGCGTGCGCCAGATCACGCATTTAACATTTCCTCACAACGGGGCGTCGTACCGGCGAGAGGCACGACGCAGGTACGACGTAGCAACGATGTCACCCGGATGGAGGCACTCATGAAATCGATGTTGTTGGGACTTGGGATGGCCGGTTCGCTCGCGTTCACGCCGCGTGTCATGGAACCGCATCCGCACATTCGTAGCGCGGTGGCGGAGCTCCAGGCGGCGCGCAAGGAGCTGCAGACGGCGGCGCATGACTTCGGCGGACATCGCGTGGATGCAATTCGCGCGGTCGACGCGGCGATCAAGCAGTTGCAAGTGGCGCAGCAGTACGACCGGCGGTGAACGCAGGTCATCCTGAGCGCCGCAGGCGCGAAAGGATCTCATCCGCATCCTGAGATCGGGATCATCCAAGCGGACGAGATCCTTTCGGCGCTGCGCGCTTCAGGATGACGGCATGAAGTTTATCTAGGCCATTTACCCATCTACCCGCCGCCTGCGCGCGATATACGTTATCGCATGCGGTACACCTCGGTCATTCTCTCGGCCGCGCTTCTCGCGCCCGCTCTGACGTTCGCGCAGAGCGAAGCACCCACGGTTGCGGTGATGAATTTCACCGGCGGCTCGATGACGCCGCGCCCCGGCGACTACGCGGCGCTGGGACGCGGCATCTCGGAACTGCTCACGAACGCGCTGGCGTCGAATCCGAACATTCGCCTGGCCGATCGCGCGCGATTGAGCGACCTGCTCGCCGAGCAACGGCTCGCGGCATCGGGGCAGGTCGATCCCGAGACGGCCGTCCGCCTGGGCAAGGTGCTCGGCGTTCGGCACTTCGTGACCGGCGGCTTTCTCATCGATCCGAAAAATCGCATGCGATTCGACGTGCGATCGGTGAACGTCGAGACGTCGGAGATCGAGTTTCGTGAAACGATCGAAGGCAAAGTCGACGATCTGTTCGATCTCATCGATCGCATGGATCGAAAGCTCACCGCGGCGGTTGGTGTCGCGTTCGCGCCGCAACAGCAAGGTGCGGCGCGGCCGTCGACCAAGAACGCGCAGCGGTGGGTCGATTCGCTGACGGCGAAGAAGCCGTAGCGCGAGATCGACGCGCTACGGCCACACGGCCGGCGGTGTCATGACGGCGCCGAAGCCGCCGTTCGCGCCGACGCCGCGCAGGAAGGTCGGGCCAGGGCGGTTGGTTTGCGATTCCAGTATGGCCATCGCGCCGAAGCCCGCTGATCCGGAGATCGCGAGGACGCGATGCGCCGAGGACTGCCCAGTCATGTCGCTCCATGCGACGCCGTCGAAACGGGCGATGTGGCCGTTTTCTCCACCGACGTAGACGTCCTTCGGCCCGCTCCCCCACAAACCGAGTTGGAACGTATTCGAAGCCACCGTCGACGGCGCTGGACTTTGCACAGCCTGGAGCGCACCAGTCATCGGGACGTTCGCCCATTTGGTGCCGTCGAAATGAATGAGGACGCTGTCCCCGACGGCCCACACGTCGCTCGCCGAGCTGCCCCATACGCGCGCGAGGGTGCGGCTGGTCGGACTTTCGACCAGCGACCACGAGGTGCCGTCGAAGTGTAGAATGCGTCCCTTCTGGCCGACCGCGATGACGTTGTTCGCGGCCGTGCCCCAAACGCTGAACAAGCTTCCGGCGCCCGGGAGGCCCGTTTGGCGACTACAGACTCCACCTGATGATTGGCAGGCGACGATGCCGGTGTCGCCAACCATGATGACCGACGACCCAACTCCCCACACCGCGTTGTAGTTGTCGGTGATGCCGGTGATCGGTTTCAGCACGTCGCTGACCACCGACCAGGCAGTGCCATTCCATCGGAGAATCGTGCTCGCCCCGCCCACGGCCCATGCGTTCGACGGCCCATCGCTCCACACACCCTGCAGGATGCGAACGCCGGGTGTTCCGGCCGGAGGAGCGTCGACCGTCCACGACGAGCCGTTCCATCGCGCGAGAAAGAGATTCCAGCCCACGGCGAATGCGCTCGTCGGCGACGTGACGATGAGATCGCGCATCGCGGGGATATAGCTGAGCACATG
The DNA here is from genome assembly GCA_035606695.1 of Gemmatimonadaceae bacterium. Classification (NCBI taxonomy): domain Bacteria; kingdom Pseudomonadati; phylum Gemmatimonadota; class Gemmatimonadia; order Gemmatimonadales; family Gemmatimonadaceae; species Gemmatimonadaceae bacterium. The sequence continues at coordinate 7,603 of DATNEW010000040.1, read as the reverse complement.
GTATCCGTTTGGCGTGACTTGCTCGAGCCTGCCGAACGCGCTCAGATGGTACGCGGCGCCGCTGCGCGGGTCCGCCCACATCTCGAGACCACCGATGAAGCCGAGTGCCTGCGTGAACGACGAACGCCCGACCTCGCGCCATGAGGTGCCGGTGCCGACATAGAACGCACGGCTGATCGCGTTCGAATCCCCGTATGCGTACATCTCGCTCGGGGACGTTATGCCCCAGTCGAAGAGACGACCTGGCAAGCCGGGCACGCCGGATCCGACCCAGCCCGTTCCATTCCATCGAAATGTGCCGGACCCGCTCGCGATCGCGTACGCGATACCGGGCGCTGGGCACTGTAGCTCGATCTTGAAGTTCGGAATGCTGGTTAGCGTTCCACTCCACGCCGTGCCGTTGAAGTGAAACAGACTACCGGTGGCGGTATTCGCGATGGTGTTGGTGGCGCTGTTGACGGACGTCGCAAACGCTTCGTTCGGACCCGTCACGCAGGTCTCGTTGATCACTTCGGTTGCTGTCGCGACAACCTTTTTCGTCCACGTCGCGCCGTCGCCTTGCCATATGATGCCGCCAAATCCGCCCGCGACGATGAATCGGCCACCGCCCGGCGTGACGAGCGCGGCGACACTGAGCAATGAGTCGCGAACCTGGGAGACGGCGGTGAAGGTGGCGCCGTCGTAATGATACAGTCCGGAATTGGCGGCAATCCAGACGTCGTTCGCCGCGAGCGGTGCAATGCCGTTGAAGCCATTTCCGCGTCCCAGATGGCTCCGGACGAACTGCCACGAGCCGTTCTGAAAGATGCCCAGCGCCGGATCGCCGCTCGTGTCGGTCATCGCGGAATACAGCGTCGGAAGTCCTGACCCGGATGCGAGGCCGACGACCCCGGTACTCAAGGTAGGAACCGCCCCGCCGAGCCGCAGCGGATCATCCTCCACCCATTCACGAACTGTAAACCGCGTGTTCGCCAGATCGACCGGCGGCAAAATCGGCGGCTTCCCGACATTCGCGCTCCCCGTGAGCATGACCGAGTCGAGCGCGAATTTCACGGAGTCGCGCAGCGCCACACTCACGAGCAACGGACACCCACCGCCCGGCCTCTTGTCACGCAGCGTATCGGCGAGGCACGTCGTCAGATCCACACTCAACGGAACCGACACCGTCGTTCCCGCGACGGCAGGGACGGTATCCCGCACGAGCTGCACGAACTTGCCCTGCTGCGAATACCCGACATTCACGTCGATCGTTCGCGCCGACGGCGCGTTCTGCCGCTGAAAGCTGGCGGCCAACTGAAAATTCACACGCGGCGACCCCACGACGCTCTGCGTCGGCACTTCCTTGTCGAGACACGCGGCGAGCACGACGAGCGAGGCGGCGGCGGCGGCGCCCAACAGTCCGCGAAGACGGCGGCTTACGACGGGATTCGGCATCTCATCCAGCGGCGAAGGAAAGGAGAATGACAGGGATCGTTCGGCCTATGAGCGTTCTCTGACAGCCGGCGGCCTAACGTGTGAAACGGGCGGCCCATCTCGCAATAGGCCACCCGCCCCATTCGTGTCGTTCACTTCATAGTGACCAATGCGCTGCCCGATCCCGACGACGCGGGCGGCTCAGTGAAGGACAGCGTCAGCGTGCCCGTCACGGCCCCGTTGCTCAGCGATCCCGAGAACGTCGCGGTCAACCAGCTCACGATCGCGCCGGTGAACGTGAGATGCGACGCCGTTCCGGTCACGGGCAACGAAACGGAGTACGCGCCACCCCCGTCGTTGCAGCCCGTCCCGGACGCGGCCGGCGCAAACGTCGTGTTTCCGGAAAGCTGTACGGTGCCGCTCACACTCCCATCGGCGCTCGGCGTCACGGTCATCTGCAACTGCGACGTCGTCGCGAACGTCCAGGTGCAGTTCGGCGAGAAGTTGGAGCCGTTGAACGTGATGCTGGTCGCGCCCGAAACGCTGGCGGTTGACGACACCGTGAGCACCGCGACGACCGTGCGCGCCGCCACCGATGGATTGGTGGACTTCACTGTGACCGCCGCGACATAGCTTCCAGGCGACAGCGACGCCGCGCTCGACGTGACGACCATGTTCAGCGACGCCGGCGTGGTCGGTGACGACAGTTGAACGGACAGCCATCCAGTGGCCGCGCCGAGGAACGCGATCGACGGTGCTTGGAGCGCCGCCTGCACTCCACTCGACGCCAGACTGCTCACGATCGGAATGGATACCTGGCCGCTTCCCGCCCCACCCGGCTTGATCGTGAATTGAGCCGTGGTATCACTCGGCAAGACGAGGTTCGGGGCCGCAGTGACCTGAACGGGGACCGCGATGCTGCGACCGCCGCCCGTGACGGTGACCGTCGTCGAACCGATCGCGACGCCGGTGACCACACCTCCGGCGTTGACGGTAGCGATGCTCGGCGAGGCAGATGTAAACGTGAACCCCGGATTGGCGACTGGAGTACCGGTGTTGTCGAAGGCCGTCGCTTGGAGCACGGTCGATTGACCGATTTGCACCGCGAGCGCAGACGGCTGCACGAGGATATTCGAGATCTGGTGCAGCTCGAGCGCCCGCGGCATCGACACGGTACTGCCGGGCGCTACGAACACCGGACCAATCGCGTCATCATCGAGAGCGTTGTCGCCCGGATCGAAGTCGACCGGATTGGCCGGGAGCGTGTTCTGCCCCTTCAACAGCTCCGCGAAAATGAACACCGGACAACCGCCGTTCGTCTTCGCCACCGACGCGTCGGCGAGGCACGGGCCGACGTTCACCGAGAGCGGAATGCTCTGATCGCCCGCCGCTTGTTTGAGATCGACAATCTGGGCGCCCAGCACGCCGATGTCGTTATTGATGTCGAGGCTGTCGAGATCCCCGGTCGAATCGATGCCGGTCAGCTTGCCGTTCTTCACATAGAACGCCGCGAGAAACACCTGCGTCGCGGCCGGCGCGGTGATGTTCGCGCGCAACGCGAAGCGTGCCGTGCCCGCGGGAACCTTGACGCCGGTCGTCGCATCGGGACCAATGCAGCTGGCCAGCGCCATCATGACCGCCCCCCACACCACCGTCTTGGGGATACTCCGCCACGTCTGCATCGCCTGGCCTCCGGGTCGTTCAGCCTATGAGCGTTTTGTAAAGTCTCTGGCGGCCCAACCTGCGTGCACCGCGGCCCACGTCGCAATAGGTCACGCGGCCCATTGCGATGGCGCGTCCCGGATTCACAATTTGGCCCACCCTCGCCAATACGAGTCCGATGATGCCGAGCCGCTCCACTCATGTCGTCCGGCTGTGCCGTCTGTGCCGTGTCCCCGCGATCGCGTTCGCCGGTTCGCTCGCCAGTGTGTTCGCGACCGCATGCGCCAGCGCCCCGATCAACCGGCAGGCCGCCGCGATCACCAACGCCGATCGAGACGCGAAGCGCGCGCTCGACCGCGAATCACAGATCGACCCCGCGAAGATCCCGGCGCGCGCGATCGGCGTGCTGCCCTTCACGGTCGATCAAGGCGACACGCTGCTTCAACCACTCGGCTTCGCCATGGCCGAGTTTCTCACGACGGATCTGTCGCGGTCGAGCGAGCTGCAGATCGTCGATCGACTGCGCACCGACGCGATCATGCGCGAGCTGAACCTCGTCGATCGCGGGACGGTCGATCCGCGCACCGCCCCGCGCGTCGGCAAGCTCGTTGGCGCGCGACGATTGCTGATCGGCGACATGCACGCCGAGCCGGGCGGCTCCGTACGTATCGACGCGCGCATCGTCGACGTGCTCGCCGGCACCGTCCAGAACCTGGTGTCGGCCACCGCGCCCGTCGACCGCGCCATCGACGCCGAGAAGGCGCTGGCGCTTCGAGTGTTCGATGAGCTGGGAATCACGCTGACGCCGGCGCAGCGCATCGCGGTCGAGCAGAAGCAAACGACCAACGTCGCGGCGACCGTCGCCTTCGGTAAGGGTCTCGAGGCCGAGGCGCACGGCGATGCGGCGGCGGCGGCGGCGCACTTCGAGGAAGCGGCGCGCCAGGACGTGGCGTTCAACGCGGCGCGTACACAGCTCGCCGGCAATTCCTCCAGTACGTCCGAGCGCTCGCGCGGCACACAACGCGTGCTCGAGCTCACCGCGTCCGCGATCAACGCGCCGGTCGTGACCAAGCCGCCCGAGGCGGCGGACGTGGCCCTGGCGTCGCAGGTGCTCACGCTTCTCATCACCGTGAGGGTTTTCTAATGACGCGCGCACGGACGACTCACATTGCACGCTTCGTCGCGCCGGCCCTGCTGGCGCTGGGCGCCGCCGTGTTGCCGGCGCAGGAATCGCTGCTGCCGTCGGCGAGTTGGGGCTTGGCGCCCGTGGTGACCGCATGGCACTTTTCGACGCCGCTGGCGCAAAGCGCCGGCGGGGTGACCGACGTGCAGCAGTTCGCGCTGCCGCTGCGCGCTCGCGCGGTGTTCAACGAACGTTGGACCTTCGACGTCACGGGCGCCGCGGCGCGCACCTCGGTCAGCACCAAGAATGGCGATTCGACCCAATCGCTCACGCTGAGCGGCCTGACCGACGTCAAGCTGCGCATGTCGGGATCGTTCAACGACGATCGGCTGCTGCTCACCGGCGGGCTCAATCTTCCGACCGGGACGACTGGTCTCAACGGCGAGCAGACCGACGTGCTCCAGGTGATCGGCGCGCCGGCGCTCGGCATGCCGGTCAACGCGCTTGGCATCGGCACCGGCGTCACGCTCGGCGCGGTGCAGGCCATCGAGAGCGGCGACTGGTCGTTCGCACTCGGGGGATCCGTCGAGCAGCGCACGGAGTACACGCCGATCGCGCTCGCGCTGGCGAGCGGGCAGTCGCTCACGAAGGTCACGCCCGGCACCGCGGTGCATTTGAGCTTGGGCAGCGATCGTCCCGTCGGCGACAATCGGCTGGCGATGCTCGTCGTCGCCGACGTGTTCAGTAAGGACAAGCTGCTGCTCACGACGCCGGATGCGACGAACACGTCGTCCGACTACACCCTCGGACCGCAGGTCACCGGCCTGGCGCGGTATGATCTCGCCGTGCCGGGTTGGCGGAGCGCGTCGGGGACGATGAGTCTGCGCTATCGCAGCGCGTTCACGGATCAGAGCGGCTCGAAGGTGTCCGGCTCGGCCGGTTCGTATCTCGAGGGATCGCTGCAGGGGATTCGCGGCGGCTCCATTGGAACGGGATTGATCCTTGGCGTCGATGCGCGCTATCACACCGGTTTGTCGTTCACCGATGCGCTCGTGGGGACCGCGGTGCGCGCGGGCGGCGTTACGCTCGGTGTCGATCTGCCGTCGCGCACGCTGGTGTCGCGGATCGCGCTGCACGGGCAATATGGACAGTTCAATACGGGGACGAGCTCCACGAACGGAATGGGCTTGTCGCTCGTGTGGGCGATCGCCGCGCGTCAGGAAGCGCGATGACGCGCTGGTGGCGCTATGTGGCCGGCGCGGCCGCGGTTGTCGGCGTGGCAGGATGTATCGACAAGAGTGTGGCGACGATGCCGAGTGGGAGATCCAGCTCGGAGCTGCGGTTGGTGCTGTCGTCGTCGTTCGCGCGGCAGACGAGCGCCGCGCCGACCGCGGTGAACATCATCGTGTTGTATGTGGCGGCGACGGGACCGAGCCCGATTCTCTTGTCACAGAAGTTCAATTTGTCCGACACCACTCAGCAGATTCCCCTGACCGTCGATTTGAGGGCGTGTCTGGCGGATGAGAATCGCATCGGACCGCGCGACTCGTGCCCCATCGTGGTGGATCTCGACTTCCTGGACGCGTCGGGGACGGTCGTCGACAACACCTCGATCGGGCCGCTGGCGGAACAGCCAGGCACCGCGTCGGTGCCGCTGTCGGTGGCGACCGACGTCACCGACACCTCGTTCGTGCGGCTTGGTGATTCGGTCGCGGTGTCCACGACCCCGCCGGCCGGCGCGACATATGAAAGCTCTGATACGAGCGTGGCGGTCGTGACGAGCGGCGGCATCATCGTTTCGCGGAACGTCGGTGCGACGACGGTCAGGACCCGCACGTCATCGGGTGTGACGGCGAGTCGCGTGTTCGTGTCGCCGCGGCCGGATCATGCACTCGGCGCGAACACGTTCCTCACCTGCGCGCTCGATGCATTCGGCCAGCCGTTTTGCTGGGGCACGAACAACCTGGGCCAGCTCGGGGTCGCAGGAGCAACGTCGAGCCCGACGCCCGTGCGGGTCGCCGTGCCGGCTCAGGAGCGATTCACGCAAATCAGTGTCGGCGACCGGCATGTGTGCGCCCTGAGCACGAAGCGTACGATCTACTGTTGGGGTGTCAACACCGCGGGGCAGTTGGGCAACGGCACCACGAGCGCGACAGGACTTCCCGTGCAGGTGACGAGCACGGTTCCGTTCACGTCGTTGAGTGTTGGGTCGTCCTTCGCGTGTGCGCTGGCGGATGACTCGAGCGCGTACTGTTGGGGCGCGAATGCCGGGCGGTTGGGGACCAGCGACACATCGACGAAGACGACGCCGACGCCCGTGTCTGGCGGTCTCAAATTTCAGGTCATCGCCGCCGGCGGCGTCAGCGCGTGCGGTCTCGATGCGAGCGGCATCGCGCATTGTTGGGGACAATCGTCGTTCTTGACGCTCGGCCAACGCGGTTTCACGTCACGGCTCACGACCACGCCGTTGACCGTGCAGAGCCCGCCATTGAAGACGCTGGTGTCGAGCTTCGTCGACGTCTGCGGCGTCACGACGACGAACAGCGCGGTGTGTTGGGGAATCAACGAGTTCGGCTCGCTGGGCAACGGATCGCTCACCACGCCCGACACACTTCCGACGACGGTCGGCGGCGGCATTCAGTGGTCCAGCATCACACAGGGACCGGCGAACAACATCGAAACGGTGACCTGCGGTGTCTCCACCGCCGGCACCGGTTTTTGCTGGGGTGCGAGCGACGAGGGCCAACTCGGCGCGGTTCCACCTCCGGCGACGACGTGCAATGTCACGACCCTGGGCGGCGTCTTTCCGTGCACCGGCACGCCGGTGGCCGTCACGACGACTTCCAAGTTCTCATATATCTCCGCGGGCGCCACGCACGCCTGCGGCATTACCACGACACACCAACTTCTCTGTTGGGGTGGCAATACTCAGGGAGAAATCGGTGATGGCAGCCTCACTCAACGCGCTACGCCGGTGGTGGTTACTGGATTGCGCGCACCATGATACGCGCGGCGCCGCGGCCTTCGTAGGACTGAGTGTCGCGTTCGTCGCATCGATCGCGACGGCGTGCATCGACAAACCGATCGTGAGCGCGCCGGTCTCCGGCGCGCGCGCCAGTCTCAGTCTCGCGGTGAGTGAGACGCACGCGCTCGCGGCGCTCGCGCGGTCGATCGACATCGACGCGTCGTACTCGCGAACGTCGGGCGAGCGCGTCGTGCTGCTGCGTCAGAGCGTTCCAGTCACTTCTACCGGAACCCAGCAGGTGCCGCTGCAGGTGGACCTGTCGTCGTGCCTCGCCGATGCGCAGCGCGACGGCGGTGGATCGACGTGTCCGCTGCGGCTCACGATCCTGCTCCGCGATTCGACGAGCACCGGCACGCTCGACTCGACGGAGGTGGGTCCGA